>NZ_JBHVPD010000019.1:0-106163 GCF_042887525.1 Kitasatospora sp. NPDC057936 | reverse complement strand
GACTGACACTCAAGGGCCCCCGAGCAGCTGCTCGGGGGCCCTTGAGTGTCAGTCTGCGCTTGGCGGGCGACCAGGGCTCTCGGTGGCCCGCGTCCAGGCCGCCGCCACCTCCGCCCGCGCGTCCTAAACCAGTCAACATCACTGGTTGCGCGCCAGCCGGAATGGCCGGATATCGGCCTGCCGGGTGGCCTAATTCGAATCCTATCTTAGGCCGAATGGCATGATGGTGCCTCTCTGTGTCCTCGGCCCGATGCCAGGTCATCAGCGAGCCGCGCCGCAGCAGCACTCGCTCAGTACGGACGCGGAAAGAGCGATGCCGAGCGATGGGGTAGCTGAGCGCCTGCGGCATCCCACAATGGGGAGACAACCGAGCACCCCTTGATCAAGAATCCAAGGTGTTGCCGTCGTGGGTGGCCTACACTGATCATCGGCGCGGAGGCGCTCCTCCGGAGGTTCACCGTGACCGCCCCCCTGCCCTCCCAGCCCGCGGGCGACCCGACCGGCCAGCCGCCGGCCCCGTCCGCGCCGGACACCGGCAGCACGCTGATCACTCAGGACACCTTGACCCGTCTCCTCGCCCGCGAGAAGTCCCAGGGCGAGCGCACCGCGATCAAGAAGCTCGTGGCCGACCTGGGCTTCGCGGACAGCGCCGCGCTGTCCGCCTGGGTCGAGGCGCAGCGCGCCGCCGAACAGGCCTCGCTGTCCGAGGTCGAACGGCGTGAGCCGGCCGCCGAACAGCGCGAGGCGGAGGCGTTCGCCCGCCTGCGGGCCGCCGTCTGGCAGACGGCCCTGGCCCGCCTGGGCGCGGGTGGCGACGACCTCGCCGACGCTGACCGGCTGCTCGACGTTCCCGACGACGCCGACGAGCAGGCCGTCGCTGCCGCCGCTGCCGTCCTCAAGGAGCGCCGCCCCGAGCTGTTCGGCACCGCCGCACCCACTACACCGCCGGCCGCGCCGGGCGGATCGCCTGCCGGCGGGCCGCCGCCGCTGGCTCCGCAGGGCTGGACATGGCCCGCCGCCGCGGACACCTGCCCACCAGCTGACAGCCACCTGACCCGGCAGCAACCCGGGACCTGCGGGGACCACGCCCCTCTTTTGCCCGTGGACAGCACCACCGCGCGGTGAGTGCCCGAACCCCACCGCCCAACCGACCCCGAGGAGGGGCCGCCTTGACCGTTCAGCAGATCTCCACGTCGGCGTCGTACACCGCCGACCGCAGCTGGCTCGGTTCCCTGCACGGCATCGACTCCACCGAGACGATCACCCTCGACATCACCAAGTTCACCGCCGGCACGCACTACCAGGCGTCCACCGACCCCACCCAGCCGTACAGCCGCGTCCTGTCCGGCGTCCCCGTCGCCCGGATCACCGCGTCCGGCCTGTACGGACCGTTCGACCCAGCCGCGACCGACGGCCGCCAGCAGCTGGCCGACCTGGTCTTCGCCGACGCCGTGTTCTCGCCCGGCCAGACCAAGGACGCCGCCGCGATGCTCTGGCACGGCGTCGTACGCACCACGAAGGTCCCCGGAGGCATCGACCCCAGCAAGATCCTCCCGTCGTCCACCGGCCCGCTGATCCGCTTCGTCTGAAAGGAGGTTGACCTGTGACCATCCAGGACCTGCTGACCGGTCAGCACCACCGACCTGACCGCGTTCGCCCGATCGATCCCCACCCCGGCCGACTTCCTACTCACCCAGAACATCCTGCCCACGGTCGTCGCCACCGAGGTGAAGTGGCGCATCCGGCAGACCGGCCGCTACGTCAACACCGCGAAGTACCGCGCCTACGACAGCTCGGTGCCGTTCGCCGAGCGCCAGGCCTGGCAGAACACCCGCGAGGGCATGCTCTCCGCCCTCGGCCAGAAGCTGCTCGTCGGCGAGCAGGAACAGCTGCTCCTGGAGCAGTCCCACGGCGCCAACCAGGACCGCCTGATCGAGCTGCTCTACGACGACGTCGAGCGGCACGTCGAAGCCATCCGCAGCCGCATGGAACTCGCCGCCGGCGACGTCCTCCTCGACGGCCGCTTCACCCTGAACGGCGAGAACGGCCTCACCACCGAAATCGACTTCGGCGTCCCGAGCGCCAACATGCCCACCGCGCCCAAGCCCTGGTCCGATCCGACCTCGGACCCGATCACCGACGAACTCGGCTGGATCCAGTACCTGGACGACCTCGGCCTGCCCGAGCCCGAGATGGTCCTCACCTCCCGCCGCGCCCTGTCCTACCTCGGCAAGAACAACGCCTACCGTGCCGCCTACTACGGCTCCGTCAACCCGTCGACCACGCCGACCGCCACGCTCACTCCGCAGCAGGTCAACGTCGTACGCGGCAACTACGGCCTGCCGCCCGTAACCATCTACAAGGCCCAGGTTCGCGTCGACGGAACCCCTACCCGGGTCCTGCCGGACGACCGGTGGATCCTCCTGCCTCCGGACCGCCAGAAGTGGGCCCAGACCCTCTACGGGGCCACCGCAGAGTCCCTCGCACTCGCCCGCGGCACCAACCCCGAGATCGACAAGACTGACGCCCCCGGCATCATCATCACCCGAGGCGTCCAGGACGACCCGGTCCAGATCTGGACCAAGGGTGCTGCCGTTGGCATGCCGATCATCCACACCCCGGACGCCCACATCGTCGCGAAGGTGCTGTGATGCCGCGCCGACTCGCCACTGCCATCCACATCGACCACCCGACCACCGGGGAACGACTCCTCCTCCAGCCTGGCGACGAACCCGATCCCGAGGTCGCCGACCGGATCACCCACCCGGACGCCGGGGAACCGGACGACGACGTCGACGCCGAGCAGTACGACGACCGGGACGACGACGGCCTCGAGGACACATCCGCCCGCCGCCGCCGAACCACGAGCACCACCAGCGAATGGCCCCGGCTGGCCACCGGCCAAGGCCCGGCACCGCCCAGGTGCCGGGCCTCACCACATCCCGAAGGACAAGCCGCGATGGACGACGCAACCAAGGCCTGGCTCCTCGCGCAGCTCGGGCCCGCAACCGACCCCGCCGACCTCCAAGCCCGCTACCAGCGCCTCCACAGCGCCCGCGCCGTCGCCCTGGAGGTCCTCGCCGAACGCCGCGCCCGCCTCCTCGCCGACCCGCTGCGCCTTGTGGTCGACGGCGTGGTCACCATGGACAACACCGCCAACCTCGGGGGCCTCGAACGTCAACTCGCCCAGCTCCAAGATGTGTTGGGGCCGGATGAGACCGGGCCAGGTGACGACGGGCTCCCTCACCTCCTCACCGGCTACCTGCGCCCCGTGCGGCGCATCCAGTAGCCGAGCCACCGACCGGCGGAACCGCACGCCCGGGGGTCCTACACGGCTCGCCAGGTTCCTGAGAGGGCCCCCATTCGGGGGCGTGTTCTCCACAGGCCCGGAGTTATCCACAGGAGAATTGGGGATTGCCGTCGCCGAGGCCGACTTCGGGCACTGTCTCCTTCCAGCCGCCAGCACCTGGCGGCCCTCAGCCGGAAGGAGACTGCCATGACACCGTACAGCCGGACCGCGTGCCGAACAGGCAGGCCGCGTCTACGCCGCCCCCGACCGTCTCAGCGCCACAGCTAGGGACGAGACCAATGTCGCTGGCAGGGCGCGGCCCAGATCGCGGCACGGCTCGCCGGGGAATTGCTCGGCGGCCTCCTGGGATGGTGATCCCCACCGGTGCCGGCAGCGTCCCTGACCGGCCGCCGCCGCGTTGAGAGCGAGGTGCCCGCTGCGCCCTGTACGGCGCGGCCGGTAGCCGTGCCACCCGACCGCCGAGAGAAGGCCGCTGACGGTGGCCGGCACGACGCGGCGGGGCCTCACCGAGACCGGTAGGCCCGGAGCAGCAGGGTGTCCGCTGAGCGCGCGCCCGACGACGCCGGGGGAAGCAGGTCGACGCTGATCGCCGTGAACCCGGCCTCGTCCAGCAGCTTCCCCCAGGCGTGCTCCTGGAGGACCCAGCGCGGCATCGATGTCGCGGTGCCGTCCGGGGTGCGGGCGGGGACGTCGGCGTGAACTACGTCCGATTCGGCGGGCGCTCCGCCGATGTAGTGACCCAGGGTGGAGGCGGCGAACAGCCCGCCAGGACCCAGGGCCCGGGCCGCGGCCGGGAGCAGCTGGCGGGGGTCGGCGAAGTCGACGGCGCCGAACACCGAGTAGAGGACGTCGTACTCGCCCGGGTGCGCGTCCAGGTGCTCGACCACGTCGGCGTACACCGGGCGTAGGCGCGGCGCGAGGTGGCCGTAGAGGTCGCCGGCCATCGAGTGCTGAGCGGGGGAGGCGTCAACGGCGTCGACCCGGGCCGGGGCCGGTGGGCGGCGAGGTGGGCGGCGTGGCGGGCGGCGCCCGCGCCGAGGTCGGCCACGACGAGGCCGGCGAGGTCACCCAGCACCTCGGCCCCAGGGCCGCCGTCCGGAGCCCAGACCCAGGAGAAGGAGCCGGGGACGGCCCGGTCGGTGTTGGTGCGGGTGCGGCCGTAGTGGTGCCACAGGTCTGGCGCTGCGCCTTGGGCGGGGAGGTGGTCTTCACCCGGGCGAGGAGGAAGCCCCTGGCCACGGCCACGGCCACTCAGCGGGGCTCAGGAGAACTCACGGGATGTCGCACAAACGGGGGTCGCGTCCTTCCAGCCCAGGTCCGGGACTTCATGATCTTCCTGCCCGGTGGCAGGCGGGTCATCTTGGAGATCGACGGGCGGACCCACTACGCCACTTCGGACGACAAGGCGGATCCGAAGGCATATGCGGCGACCGTCAAGGCCGATCGCGCCAACCGTCTTCTCGGCTACGAGGTCTTCCGGTTCGGCGGCTACGAGCTCTTCGACCACCAGCAACCTGCGAAGATGCTCGACGAGTTCTTCAACAAGCTCGTCGGATGACCAGGCCGCAACAGCAGCAGTCATGAAAAGACTCCGCTGTTCGCAGGCCAGCTGCTGGTCCGGCCCCCGTAACACAGAGCGCCGGGCCGCGCCGCACCCGGCGGCGGGTACCTTCGCGGTACAGGGATGACCGAGAAGGGCAACTCATCATGGCGCAATCGAGCGGCACCGACACGACCCCGTCCGCATACCGGGGCCTGATCCTGGACTTTGCCGGAGTCCTCACGACGGACGTCCTCGCGGTACACCGCGAGTGGTGCGTCAGTCAGGGACTTGACGCCGAGGCATGGCGTCGCACACTGAACACCCACCCCGTGGTCCGACAACTGTACGTTGACCTGGAACGCGGCGCTCTCAGCCAGGCGGACTGGAACCGGCAGGTCGCGCCGTATCTCGGTCTGGCCGACCACGAGAACCTGATGGGCCGGGCATGGGCCGGAGTCCGTCCGGCCGCCGACATGGTCGCCCTTGCCAAGGCGGCTCATGAGGTCGGCTACGTGGTCGCCATGCTGTCCAACAGCTTCGGGCTGGACCCCTTTGACCCGTACGCTGCTTGCGGTGTCTGGGAGTTGTTCGACGTGACTGTGGTGTCCGAATTGGAGGGCATTGCGAAGCCGGATCCGGCGATCTACGAGCTGGTGCTGGAGCGAATGGGCCTGCCGGGCGAGGCGTGCGTTTTCGTCGACGACCACCTGGTCAACCTGCCGCCGGCCGAAGCGCTCGGAATCACGACGGTGCTCGCCGACGGCCGGCCGGAGACCGTCGCCCGGATCGCGTCCTTGCTTGGCATCGGGGCCTGTGTCTGAGCTCCCATGGAACGGTCACCCCGCGCGTCAATTGAGCTGCGGAGCGTGACCGTTCTCTGTCACAGCCCCATCCTGCTGGGGTACCGTCCGGGGAAGGCCATTACCTGAGACGGAGTCAGCCTATGACCCTCTGGGCAGAACGCACCACGGCGGACCGAGTCAAGATCCTGCGCGGCCGGGAGGTCACTCAGGAAGACCTGGCGGACAAGTCAGGGGTCTCCCTGGGCACAATCCGAAAGCTCGAACAGGGCGGCAACCTCTCGCTCCCCTCGCTGATGAGGGTCGCCGTCGGCCTCGGCACCGACGTCTCGGTGATCCTCGGACAGCAGTCCCCGCGCCGCGGCATGGTCCTGGAGGAACGCTCGGCCCTGCGCGCAGTGTCAGCCGCCGTCCACGACACCGGACTTGGAATCGGCGCCGACGTGGAGCCTGGCAGCCTGGAAGACCTGCGGGACGCGGCACGGCGCGCCGACGCCGCGTTCTGGAGCGGCCGCTACGTCGAGCTCGGGGCGATCCTGTCTCTCCTGCTGCCGGAGGCACGAGCGCTCTATGATGCCACCGCACCGGATCGGCGCGAAGCCGCCGGTGGAGTCCTCGCCGACGCCTTCCAGACCGCTGCCGTCATGGCCAACATCCTCGGCGCCCGCGACCTCGGGTACACCGCGATCACCCACGGCCGCAACGTCGCCGACCAGGTCGGTGACGACCTCCGCTCGGCCCACCTGATGGCTTCGCTGTCGTGGATCTGCCTGCGCGATGGCCACACCGCCAAGGGCGTCCACGTCGCCGAGCAGTCCGCCGCCAAGGTCGAGCCCCGCATGTCCGACAGCGACCCGGACCGGCTCAGTGTGTACGGGCAGTTGGTCACGAACGCGGCCGTCGCCGCGTCCCGGGGCGGCGCGAGCGCGGACAGCGCCCGGGACTACTTGAGCCAGGCCCACGCCGTCGCGGCCCGGATCGGCCGCGAGCACGCCCGGGGCGACCAGGGCCAGCCGTTCGGTCCCTCCTACGCCGCCACGCAGGCCATGTCGGTGGCGATGGCCCTGGGCGACACCGCAGGCGCGCTCAGACTGATCGAGACGACCCATCTCGATCCCGGCACGCCGCTGTCCACACGCGCCAGGTTCCACCTGGACATCGCCTTGACGCGGACCGAGACGCGGCAGTGGGAGGCAGCGGCCGCAGAGCTGAAGGAAGCGTGCCGGATCGCCCCGACGTGGGTCCGGCACCAGGCGCTCCCCGGGGTGATCACAGACCGGATCGCGGACGTGTCGGTGGCGATGGCAAGGAGCGTCGCGCAGGCCGCCGGCGTTCCGCTGGTGATCAGATAAGCCCTCCGCGCCGGACCGTGGTGCCCGTGACCTGCCGGTATATGCCACTACCACGCCGCGTGACGCCCAGCCG
Source organism: Kitasatospora sp. NPDC057936 (assembly GCF_042887525.1). Classification (NCBI taxonomy): domain Bacteria; kingdom Bacillati; phylum Actinomycetota; class Actinomycetes; order Kitasatosporales; family Streptomycetaceae; genus Kitasatospora; species Kitasatospora sp. NPDC057936. The sequence goes on along the minus strand of NZ_JBHVPD010000019.1, from coordinate 99,085 downwards.
CAGCTGCAGGCGTGGGTACCACGGGGCGTGGTAGTCGACGGCGTACGAGTTCTCCGGTTACCACGGCCCATGTATTCACCGAGGGTCAGCTGTTGGTGACAGTGGTCGCCATGACCAGCGACCAACTCCGACCCGTCGGCCGCGTCCCCGTCGCCATCTACATCTGCGCCGGTGACGAACCCGCCGCCGACCTCATCGCCGCCCACGTCCGCATCTTCGCCGAGGCCCGCCAGTGGACCGTGCCCGTGCTCGCCGTGGACAGCAACCCCGCGCAGCCCCTCACCGACCGGCCTGGCTGGCAGGTCATCACCGACGCCCTGTCGGAGAACAGGGCATCCGGGGTCGTCACCTGGACCCGCTGCATGGTCCACGAAGACCCCCTGGCCAGCCCCAGCCGGCACGCGGACGCCTTCGACCGGCTCGCTACCGTCCTGCGCGAGCGCGGAGCCTTCCTCACCGCCGCCGCCCACCCGGACACCCCGGCCGGCGCCATGCCGGAGCGCCGCTCCCCGAGCGACCACTGGCGACGACGCGAACTCGCGTCCTCGGCCGCGGGCCTGTTCATTCCCCGTCGTGCAGCAGGACGAGCCACCGACCCTAGGACCTCCGGATGCTGATCCGCACGGTGACGCCCGCGCGGGACCGGCGATGAACACCACCCTCGAACGGCCCCAGGAAGCCGAGGGCGCGCCAGTTACCGCCCGACTGGCACCTGCCACCATGCGGCTGCCGTACGACTTCCAGTCGGCCCGCGCAGCGCGCCTCCTGGTCAACGCCAAGCTCGTCGAGTGGGGCCTGAAGATCCTGATCGACGACGCCGAGCTGATCATCTCTGAGCTGGTGAGCAACGCGGCGAAGACGGGCTGCCGGACGTACATGATCGTCGCCGTGCGCCGGCCCACCGTCGGAGTCGTGCGCCTGCTGGTCTCCGACGGCTCCGCGGCACTCCCGGTGCGGATCGAAGCCGGTCCTTCCAACGAGTCCGGACGGGGACTAGACCTGGTCCACCGCCTCACGAAGGCCAAGTGGGGCGTAAAGCTGTGGCCGCGCGGCAAGGTCATCCACGCTGACCTCGAGGTGCCCGGCGAGCACGCCTGACGGCGCCCTTCAGACTCCGCCCGGCGCCCCGGGCGGATCCCGTGCCGGCCGCAGGCATCGCCCGAGCAGCGGCCGGCACCTCCTTCACGGCGCGCCCCCACCACGGCGCCCCGCATCCCGATACCCACGTGAGGAGGAACCTTGAGCACCCCCTTCCGGAAGATCCACGGAGCCGGGAACGACTTCGTACTGCTCAACGGCACCGACCAGGACACCGGCTGCGACTGGCGCGACACCGCGGTGAGACTGTGCGCGCGCCGGACCGGCATCGGCGCCGACGGCCTGGTGGTCAGCACGCTGATCAGCACCGACCCCCCGGTCCTGGAGATCTCGTGCATCAACGCCGACGGCTCGATCGCGACGATGTGCGGAAACGCCCTGCGGTGCTCGGCCTGGGCCGCGGCCGGGGACTTCGGCTTCGACACGATGACCTTGGTCATGGCCGGGGTCAAGCACGAGGCGACCGTCACCGGTAGGGCCGTGGCGGTCACCGCCGAGGTCGGCGCCGTCGACATGCGCGTGGTCGAGTCCGTGTGGGGCGGCCGCCCCTTCTGGTTCGACTCCGCACACACCGGTACCGAACACGTGGTCGCCGTCGTGAACGACGTGGACGGCATCGATGCCGAGGCCTGCGGCCGCCTGATGCGCCATCACCCGAAGCTCGCCCCGCTCGGCGCGAACGTCAACTTCGTGGAGAGCGTCGACCAGCAGACCCTCAAGATCCGAACCTACGAGCGCGGTGTCGAGGCCGAGACGCTGTCCTGCGGGAGCGGGGCCGTCGCCGCTGTCGTCATCGCGGGACGCCGCGGCCTGGTCACCGCAGGCCCCGTCGCCGTTCGAAACCGCGCCGGCACTCCCCTCATCGTCACCCCGCACGCCGACCGGCCCGCCCGGTCGTATTGGGTCTCCGGTCCCGTCACCCTCGCATACGAAGGAGTCCTCTCGTGATGATCACCATCGACTGGCACGACAGCGCCGCGCTGAGCAAGGAGGTCCAGGCCCTGCGGGACCGTAAGTACCACGGCACCAGCGTGGGCCTGGTCTATGGCGGTGTCTCTGCCGAGGACCGCCTGTACCTCGCGAAGAGCCCCATCGAGCAGATGTCCGTGACCGCGCTCTCTGAGTCCCTGGACGCGATCGGCACCACCTTCCGCGTCCTGGACCCGTGCGAGCCCGGGTTCGTCGCGGAGCTGCTCGACGTCGACCTCGTCCTGTCCAACCTGCACGGGCCCTTCGGGGAAGACGGCCGGCTCCAGGGTCTGCTGGACTGGCTGCGCAAGCCGTACTGCGGCAACGGCGTCGCGGCGTCCGCCATTGCCGCCGACAAGATCCTCTGCAAGAGGTACATGAAGGGCCTCGGCGTGCCGACTCCGCCGTGGCAGGTGTGGACCCGCGACAGCGCTGTGACGTGCGGCGGGCAACCCATGATGGTCAAGCCGGCCATGGGCGGGTCGAGCGTCGGAATGAGCCTGGTCCGCACCACCGAAGAGCTCACCGCCGCGCTCGAAGAAGCGGCCCGCACCGACCCGCCGCCGGTCCTGGTAGAGCACTACATCTCCGGGACGCCGGTGACGGTGGGGCTGCTGGAACTTCCTGGTGGCGTACTGGCGTTCCCGCCGCTGGCCACCGAGGTCCAGCAAGCCGAGTTCTACGACGCCCACACGAAGCTCGACGCCGACGGCCGCGGCGGCGTGTCGGTAACGCTGGCCGACCTGCCGCAGTCCGTCCTGCGCACGCTCACCAGGCACGCCAGGACCCTGTGGGACGGTCTCGGCTGCCAGGGGGGCGCCCGGGTGGACTTCATGGTCACCGCCGACGGCGAGGTCTTCGCCCTTGAGGTGAACACCACCCCCGGCATGTCGCGGGACAGCAACTTCGCCGCCGGCGCGTCGGTGTGCGGCCTGACCCATGAGGACGTCGTCCGCGCGATGCTCCACCAGGCACTCGCTCGGCCGACCTACGATGTGCCTCTGCCCGTCCCGAGTCTCGGTGCCGTCCCGGCCCAACTGCACGCCACCGCCTGACCGATAACGCATTCGGAAGGTCACCGTCATGCTGCATGTCCACCAGGTCCCGATGTGCCGTCAGCTCGTTCCCGTTGAGGAGTGGGAACAGCAGGGCGGCACGGATCTCGGGGATCGGCTCACTTGGTCGAACCGAGCCTGCGGCATGGCGGCCCTCCGCATGATCCTGCTCGCCTACGGCATGGAGCCCCCGGTCCTCACCGAGCTGATCAAGATCGGCGTCAAACGCGATGCCCTGACCGACCGGGGCTGGCTGCACGCAGGGATCGCCGAGATCGCCGCCGACTTCGACATCGCCGGCCAGGCCGAGCCGGTGCCGGCCGAAGAGCTGACCGAACGGCTGGCGAAGGCGCCGCTGATCATCTCCGTGACCGAGCAGTTCCCCAGCGACGGCCGACGCGGAGGACACCTTGTCGTCGCCCACGGGTTCGAGCTGGGCGATGACCCGGTTATCCACTTCCGGGATCCCTCAGCGTGGGGCCAGGACAACGACCGCGTGCCGCTGAGCCGTCTCGCCAAGTCCTACACGGGCCGCGCCATCACGTTCCCGCCCCTCCCCGCGGTCGGTCGCACGATCGCCGTTCTCGGCGAGATGGGGGAGCTCGGGGAGGATGCCGCCTCCTCGCACCGCGAAATCGGCCGGTACGTTGCCGAACAAGGAATCGACCTGCTGATCGCGGTCGGCGGTGACCTTCCCAAGCAGCTTGCCCTCGCTGCCGCCGCTCACGGCACCGACGTGGCCATGGTCGCCGACGCCGAGACCGCAGCCGCCTACCTGGAGAGCATCGTCAGGCCCGGCGACAAGGTGCTGGTCAAGGCCTCCCGCTCCGCGATGCTGTGGCAGGTGTGTCAGCGGCTTCTCGGCCAGGACGTCACCGGCTGGTGACACCAGACTCGGGCTGGCGGCAGGTGCCGCCGAGGCGTCCGCAGCATGATTGCTCCTTCCCGGCGGAATGCCGTCAGCTCGGCCGACAAGCCTGGTTCGGCCGCTTCCCAATCCGGCGACGAACGGTAGGCGACGAGCAAGCAGACCGCCAGCTCGACACCGAGGTGGCTCAGATAGTGTGCGCCGTCGATCATGTGCTGCCCCGTGTCGACCACGGAGGCGGCATAGCCGGTGTCTTGGAGGACCGCGGCGACGGCGACCGGCTCGGCGTCTGCGCCAAGCATCGGAGAGAGCATCTGGGCTTGCTCAGGTACCCGGCACGAATGCGCCGAACGCGAGGGCATGCTGAAGATCACCTCGTCGTCCGCTCCTGGCCGGAACCGGTCGATGCTGCCGGGCGGTGCTTCGAGTCGGCGGTTGCGGTAGAGGGACTATGCAACGCGGGCCAGTCGATCTTTGCTGGATAGAGTGTGGGGAAAGCCACAATGCCGAGCATGCGGGCGTGATTGCCCACTGCCCCGTGGCCAGCCTTCATGGAATGACGATCTGTTAGGTTCTCGTCGAAATCCATGGCGCCCGATGACGGGAAGTCAAATTATCCTGCGGGTAGCCAATGTGGCACGTTCCGTAGAGGTTACCCTGCATGTCGGAAAAGTTACTCTGCGTTGCCGGTGTGCGGTGATGCGGGGTTGAAAGTTTCGAAATTGTGACTTTTGTGGCTTCCGTTTCTGAATTCACGGTTCGACCCGTGGGCTGGCATGGTGAGAAGGTCGGGCAGCGGACGGGCTGCGCGGCGCTTTGAAGCACGAAGGAGTCGCCATGCGGTACCGCTATTCCCCAGTCATTGAGGGGTGTGTGGTATCGGCCGGGCCGCTGTTGCAGCTTGCTGTGGCTGGATGCCAGGCCGGTCCGGTGAGCCTCATTGGCTGCAACCGGATCGTGTGTTGATCACCGGCGAAGCTATCCGTTCGAGGTGTAGCCAGCTTCAGATTTTGATGTCTCCGCGGTGGGTCGCCTTGTGCCGTGGCGGCGAAAGCGCCGCTGGGGGAGAGCTTGCGTAGCGCAGCTCTACTACGGACCCCGCGCTGTGCGAAGCGCTGGGCCCGCCCGCCGTGCCTGAATACCAGCGAAACCGTGCCCCAACCCCCTCGCGAGGACTCGGTGTCTACCCATGAATTCCCGGCTCGACAGCAGCTGGACGCTAGGCCGTTGAAACCGCCCACCGTGGGGGTCATCAAGGACGGCCACCTTCGTGTGTGCGAAGGGAGTTCCCTGCTTCTCGGTTCCGCTCGCATCTCCGCGGCGGCGACAGGATTCCGCTGGCCGTCCTCGACAGGGGGCGCGCAGCCGGAGGGAGTACGGGCGGAGAAGCGGGTCGTGCTGAGGATGCGCCAACTCCGCAAGGAGTGCGAGCGGAAACTGGAGGCCCTGCCGATTCCGGATCCGTTCACGATCGAAGCCCTGGTAGCCGCCATGGAAGCGGAGACCGGTCGCACCGTCACGCTAGTCCCGCTGGACGATCGCGGGATCGACCTGCGTACAGCCTGCGGTCTGCGAATGCGGGCGGACGAGCTTTCGCTGATCTTCTACAGACCCAGGCCGACGCAGCACCAGACGGACCACGTGAAGCTCCACGAGCTCGTACACGAATGGTTCGATCATGGAACTAGCCTCAACGCCAGCGAGCTGGGGTTGCTCCTGCCCGACCTCTTGCGCCAAGGCCTCGTCGAGCGGATGGGCCGCGGCGCCGTCGTCCAGGCCCGCGCGCGCTATGACACCCGCGAGGAGCAGGAGGCGGAGCTGAGCGCCAGCCTGATCAAGCGGCTCGTCCAGCGCCAGATGCCCGCCAGCAGCGACATGGTCAGCCTCCTGGAATCCACGCTGTCCCACCCCGTGGCCGCGCCCCGTCGCGGCCAGCGATAAGAAGGAAACGTTGTGCTTGCTCTCGCTGCGTACACCGCCGCGACCACCATGACCGCGGTCGCGGTCTGGAGACTGCCCGCAGTGCTCTACGGGGACGCGCATCGGCGTGCTCTCTGGGGCTGCTACCTGGGCTTCGCGTTGGCTCTGTGGCTCAAGAGCCCGGCAGTGATCAGCTTGATGAATCGCCAACCGATCACCGATCTGTCGGTCCTGCTCAAGCACTATGTGAGCACCGGCGCGATTCTGGCGATCCTCACGTACGTGGTCGCCTCGTACGGCCGGTCTGACGAAGCGGTGATCCCGCGTCACGTCGCCGTGGCGCGCTTGATCGAGAGGGTCGCCTGGAAGGCGGCAGTTGGCATGCTGGCCCTGATGACGGTGCTCTTCTTCACCGTCGTAGACCGCAGCCGACCGAGCACGGACTTTGTCCCGGACCACGCCGGGCAGTGGGGCGCGATCCTCTACGAGACCATCTTCTACGTGTACCTCGGCACCTCTAGCGCTGTCACCTGCTACCAGTGGTCCAGCGCGATGCGCCGCGCCGAGACCCGCATCCTGCGCATCGGACTGGGCCTCATGGCAGTGTCCATGGCGCTCGGGGTGGCCTACGTCGCGGTCCGGACGACCTTCATGTGGGTCACGCTCTTCGAGCCGCTCGGCGCCGACTTCGACCACGCACTGGGCGTCTACACCGAGTACCTGCAGGTTCTGCTCTTCATGACGTTCGCCGTGGGTGTCAGCGTCCCGACCACCAACGCCGCCGCCACCCGGTGGCGGTCCTGGCGAGCTCTGTGGCGCCTCTACCCGCTGTGGCACGACCTGATGGCAGCCTTCCCCGACACCCCGTTCCAGCGGCCGGCGAGCCGCTGGCGCGAAGTCCTGCGTACCGACCCGCCGATGGACGTGCGGCTGGACCGGTGGACCCAGGACATCGCGGACGTAGTCGAGCAACTGCGCCACCATGCTTCGCCGGTGCTGCTCCCCGTGATCGAGGTGGCTGTGGAATCGAGCACGGACCCGCAGGCGGCGGCCGAGGCGCTGTGGATCAAGGCGGCGCTGGCGAACACCCGCGAGGGGCGCCGCCACGACGTGCCGGCTCCCGCGCTGCCCAGCAAGCCGATCACAACCACGGCTGCGGAGGTGGCCTGGCTGCTGCGGGTCGAAGAGACGTACGCGTCGGCGACCGACGTCCAGATCCGCGAGGTGCTGGCCGGCGCGGAGGCCGAGGAACTGGCCATGGAGATAGAGGAGATGACGCTGTGAGCACCACCACCGTAGCCAGGACCGTCACGGACATCCTCCAGCCGCGCAACGTGCTGCTCGCCGGGCTGACGGGTTTGGGCGTCGCCGCCGCCGGCAGCTGGACGGGAATCGGCTGGGGCCTGCTGGCGGCGCTGTGCGCCGGCATCATCCCGGCGACCTACATCGAGTGGGAGCGCAAGCGGGGGACCTGGGGCGACCGGCACGTGGTCGACCGGACCAAGCGGGCACCCATCTTCTTCGTGATCCTCGGCTCGATCGGCACCGGCTCGACCGTCATGCTTCTCGGCCATGCCCCACGAGACATCCTGGTCGCCATGATCGCCTTGTGGGTGATGACCGTGGGCCTGCTCATGATCAACACGGCGTGGAAGATCTCGGTGGACAGCGCCGTGGCCAGTTCGGTGGTCACGCTGCTCACCGTCGTCCACTCACTCTGGTGGATCGCCGCGTACCCGCTGGCCGTCGCCGTGTGCTGGTCGAGGGTGGCACTTCAGTACCACACGGTCGCGCAGACCGTGGCGGGCGCCGCGCTCGGCGCCGCAACGGCCGCCGCATGGCTCGTCTGACCCGCAAACGAAGCGGACCCCTGCCTCAGCGGCGGGGGTCCGCTTTCTGCTGTACCTCCGCCACGAGCGCGCTGATCATGGCGAGCATTGCCGGGTCCAGGCCGCCCTCGCCTCCACGTGCCGCCAGGGCGAAGTCCTGGCTGGTGCCGCGCAATGCGAGAAGGCTGATGGCGTCCGCGACCTGGCGCTCCAGCTCTTCGTCGCTCTGGAAGTAGAGCGGGGTGACCCCGAAGAACGAGGCCAGGCCCTCCAGGACGACGCCGGCCGCGAGCCCGGCGAGCACCTCGGCGGGCGGCGGCGTGCCTGTGCGCAGGGCCTCCACGGCGTCGGGCGTGACGACCTCGACGCCGGCGTGGGAATTGACGGCCGCCGCGATCTCGGCATCCGCCGGGCGGCCATCCGGGAAGGTCTGCTCCAGCAGGTACGTGATCTTCTCTGCGAGCGTCCGAGGAGCCGGCGGTGCGCTGACAGCGGGAGCGGGGCTGACGCCGAAACTGCGATCCTGCGCCGCCAGGAGCTGCTCCTCGGTCACCCCATACGCTTCGGCGAGCCGCGGCACGTAGGCCGCAGCGAGGCGCCGTACTCCGCGCTCGGCGTTGCTGACGGGGATGTGGGATTTGGCGCCGATCAACTTGCCGGTCAGCTTCTGCGGGTAGCCGGCATCACATCGCAAGTCGGCCAAGTCGGGCTCGCCGTCGCGTGGGAACAGCCTGTCCAGTAGGTCGCTGAGCGCCCGCGCGATCGCGGGCAGGCGATCCGGTTCGGGAAATGCCGCGCCGCTCTCCCACCTCGCGACCGCGGGCTGTCCCGCGTCTACGCCCTCAGCGCGGCCCAGGGCCTCCTGGGAGAGCTCGCGGGCTCTGCGGACGCGGCGGAGTTCCTGGCCGTCGAAGCGGCGAGCGGGCATCCGAATACTCCTGGTGGCAGCTGACGATTCATGAGGTCCGGGAACGTCCCGACTCCTGGGTTGATAGCTGTAGGCATATAGAATACTGTCCGCTATCGGAGAGTTGCTCGGCCTACCGCGAGCGGCGCGTCCGCCTCCCAATCAACTCCGGCCGGGTTGCTGTACCCGGCCGCTGGCCCGACCTGGAGAATCCAGCATGGCCGGCGATCGCCTACTTGGAGACGCAGGTGCGAGTGCATCTGCCACCTGCCCTCAGGTGGCCCGGCCATGATTCTCGATATCGGAGTATCGCACACGAGTCGATAGCGCAAGGCATGCGTTCTTGGTGGCGCGGTGCCGGGTGGGCATCACTAGTGGCGGCCCGAAGCGTTCCTCGGGTCCCGCGCTGGCGCCTTGCCCTTCGGCCCTCCGGTGCTCAACCAGGTCTGTGGACACTGCGGCAAGCGCGCGGAAAATGGTGCCCTGGCCTGGGAGTTAACAAGTGGATGTGTGGTGCCTGGTCGCCCTATGGTTCTGCTCCCGCCGCGAGGTCGGCGGGCGAAACAGGGGGCTGATGCCGTAGATCACAGCCCGACATGAGACCGGCGCCCTGGAGCTACCAACTCCTGGACGCCGGGCCGGCACCCCGAAGGGGGCCGATTCACTACCTCGCGAGCGGCGGGACTTCCTAGCACGAGGGACCGCCGCGCGCGCTCCTACGAACCACGGAGTATCGCATGCTCGTTGTGCCGAAGGAAACCCATTACCCGGCCGTCGGCCATAGTCAGCCGCGGCTCGGAGTCCGGCTCGCGGACATGATCCCCGGCGCGGTAAGCGTCCACGTCAGCCTCGCCGACCCCAAGCGTCAGTGGCCCCACCCCTACATGGTGGCGATCGACGAGCACGGCGAACAGCTCGAGTTGAGCCGCACCACCACCAAGGTCGCGGCCCGCTGGGTGCAGCGGACCTGGCCGGAGGCGGACTGGACACGCCCGCACAGCCTCGACCTCGCCACCGGGCAGCTCGCCGCTACCGCGCTCCGGGGCCGCTGACATGGCCCGCATCCGATCGGTCAAGCCGGAGACCTGGGTCTCCGAGACGCTGGCCGAGGTGTCGATCCCGGCCATGGTCACCTTTCTCGGGATGACCAACCACGCCGACGACCACGGCCGCCACCGCGACAACGCGGCGATCGTCTACGGTCTCGTCTGGCCGATGCGCGAGGAGATCAGCCGCGCAGACGTCGAGGACCACCTGCAGCAACTCGCCGCTGCTGGAGCGGTCTGCCGGTACACCGGCTGCGACGGCCGCAAGTACTTCCACTACCCGACCTGGCACAACCACCAGAAGATCGACAAGCCGAGCCTGTCCCGACTGCCCGCGTGCCCGCACTGCGAGCCGGAGCGGTGCGGCGTCTGCAAGGGCCCCTGCATCCAGCGGGCGGCCCTCGCCGCCACCCCGGTAACGACAGCCGAGACCGCCGCGAACGCTCCCCGAGTGTTCGCCGAAACCTCGGCGAACGCTCGGGCCGCCCTCCAGCAGCCGAACGAGCCCATCCCGGCGCCCGCCGCGCTGACGGTTCCCGCCGCCGCCAGAGCAGTCGCCCCAGCGATCGACGCCGAGCCGAAGCCGGTCCCGACCTCGCAGAAAACCGCAGGTCAGACGGCCTTCGACGAAGCCTCCCCGAAGGCTCGCCGAAGCCTCCCGGAGCCCTCGGCGCCTGGATCTAGGATCTTGGATCCTGGATCTTCTTTCCCTACGGGGCGCCAGGCGCCCGACGCGGCCGTCCTCACCAAGCAGCTCGTCGGCGAGTACATCGCCGCCTGCACCGAGCGGCCCCCGGAGAGCGTGCTCGGCCACCTCGGCAAGGTCATCAAGACCCTGCTGGCCGAGCGCATCGCGCCGGAGCACGTCCAGGCCGGGCTGCGGCGCTTCGCCGAGATCCAGGGCCACCCCTCCCGGCTGCCGAGCCTGGTCAACGACGCCATGAACGCACGAGGCGCCGGTTTGGCGCGGCCGGGATTCCGGCCTAACGTGCCCGCTCACCAGGCGTGGACCAACCCGGTCGACGCCGCCAACGCCTACGCCGAGGAGCTGTGATGCGCACCCACCGCGACCCGCAGACCCTCGCCGACGCCCCCTCGGTGCTCGACCGGATGGCCCGCATCCTCGCCGCCCGGGGCATCGACCAGCGCACAGTCGACGCCCTGCCGGACGAGCCGGAGCCCTACTCGGCGGAGGAGGCGTTGTCGGCCGGGCTGCCGCCGCGCTACCGCGACGCGCTCGCCACGCACCCGCAGGTCCTGGCCTGGACCCGGCAGATCGCCGCCCAGGCCGCCGCCCCGAGCACCGGCGCCCGCCGCCAGGTCGCCACCGGCCCCAGCCTGCTGATGGCCGGAGTCGTCGGCGCGGGCAAGACCCACGAGGCGTACGGCGCCGTACGGGCCCTCGTCCAGGCTGGCATCGGCGTGCGCTGGCGCGCCACCACCGCCGCCGACCTCTACGCCGAGCTGCGGCCCAGCTCGGACACCGACTCCGAGCGGGTCCTCGCCGCCTACAGCCGGGTGCCGCTGCTGATCCTCGACGACCTCGGCGCCGCCAAGAGCACGGAGTTCGTCGAAGAGCAGACCTACCGGCTGATCAACCGCCGCTACAACCACATGCTCCCGACCCTGATCACCACGAACCTGCAGATCAGGGACCTCAAGGCCCACCTCGGTGACCGCGTCACCTCCCGGCTCGCTCAGATGACCACCCGGGTCGAGTTCGAGCTGGTCGATCGCAGACGCCTCCAGCGCGCCGCCTGACGGCCGCCGCACCGGCCGCCCCACGGCGAGCCGCCCAACCTTCACCGACCCAGTGCCCTCTCCGCCGACGCCGCCCTGCGCGCGGAGAGCGATCGGAGCGACCCCGCATGACCACCACGACCCGCCACCGGGCCCTCGGCGACCACACCTGGCAGGACCAGGCCGTCTGTAGCCCGACCGAGTACAACCCCGTCGACCCGGAGACCTTCTTCCCTGGCCCGGAGGAGGCCGACAAGATCACCACGGCCAAGGCCCTGTGCGCTCAGTGCCCCGTCGCCCGCATCTGCCTGGACGCCGCCCTGGAGACCGGCGACACCCACGGCATCCGGGGCGGGCTCACCGAGGAGGAACGCGAACCCCTGCACGCCAGGATCAACGACCGCCTGGACTACAGCCGCGTCAACGCCGTACTGGCCGGACGCGACATCTCCGTCACCAAGGCGGAGCGCCACGCCGTCGTCCTCGCCGGCTACCGCCAGGGCGTCCCGGTCGACCGCCTCGCCCGGCTCCTCAAGATCACCCCCGAGCACGCCCTCAAGCTCTACCGCGAGACCCGCCGCGCGATCCGCCACCGGCAGATCGCCGAGGAAGCCGCCCGCACCGCCTCCACCGACCACGGCACCGCCAGCACCGATCTGACCCGCAACGACTTCGGGACGGCCGCATGAGCACCATCACCGCAACCGCCCCGACCACCGCCCAGGTCACCGCCTGGGACCGGGCCGTCGTCATCGCCCTCGGCGCCGCAGGCTGCGCGCTCTCCTACGACGCGCTGCAGCAGATGGCCATCGCCATCCACGTGAGGGGCTTCCTCACCTACTTCTTCCCGATCATCGTCGACGGGTTCATCGCCTACGGGGTGCGCGCCCTGCTGGTCCTGCGCTCCGCACCGCTGCGGGCACGGATCTACGTGTGGACGCTCTTCGGCGCAGCCACCGGGACGAGCCTGTGGGCCAACGCCCTGCATGCTGTCCGGCTGAACGAGCAGAACGCGACCCCGGGCCTTCGGCTGGGTGACACGGTGGTCGCGGTGCTGTCCACCATCGCCCCGCTCGCCCTGGCCGGAGCTGTCCACCTCTACATCCTCATCGCCCGAGGACCGGTCAGCCCCACTGACCGGGACGGTCAAGGTGACCGACCGGCCGAGGCTGACCTTGGTCAGGTCACCTCTGACCGAGGTCAGGTCACCGCCGAGGAGGTCGCACTGACCGAGCCCCCGGCAGCGTTGACCGCCGGTCAGGACAGCGCCGGTCACCCCACCCCCGGTCAGCCGGTCAGCCGCCCGGTCACCGCACCGACGCCGCAGCCGCAGCTGACCCCGGTCAGCGCGGTCAGCCTGACCGAGCCCTCTGACCTGGGCGGTCACCCGGTCACCAACCGGCCGGTCACTGACCGACCGCCGGTCGAGCCGCCGGTCACCGCCCCGCCGGTCAGCCCCACCGAGGCCACCGGTCAGCCGGTCACTGCCCCGCCGGTCACTGCCCCGCCGGTCACTGACCGGGACGGTGACCGCCGCGCTGACCTGGACACCGAGGACCTGCTGAAGATCGCCCGGCAGGCGGTCAGCCAGGAGGACAAGCTGACCCGCAAGGTCGTCGCCCAGGCGATCCGCGGTCAGCAGATCCCCCTGTCCTCCGACACCCTGACCCAGCTGATGGCCCAGCTGCGCGAGCAGCACGGTCAGCCGGTCATCGCTGACCGGAACTGACCTACCCCTGACCGCCGGGGTGACGACCAGGTCACCCCGGCGGTCACCCACCCGCACCACCGCCGAACGGGAGCAACCCATCATGCGCACCACCCCCGCCACCTGGGCCGAGGCGGACTCCTGGCTCGCCGTCCTGACCCAGCGCGGCCACGTCCACCGCGTCGAAACCGGTCCGGACGGTGCCCGCAGCGTCCAGCGTGGTCGGTACTCCCGCCCCTGGACCCTCCACCACCCCGTCCTCGCGCTCGACTTCGTCGAGGACCTCCTCCTCGACATCCGCCAGCGCGACACCGAGGCCAGCCGGTGACCGCCTCCGACCAGGACGGCACTACGCAGGGACAGGAGAATGACCGTGATCAGGCTCCTGGCGGAGCAAGTTGTGGGGTAAGGAGTCCTTACCCCGCCCCCGCCCCGAAGGGGGCGGAGGCTCCCCGGTCGTCGGCAGACCCAGGGGGGCCTGCCGCCGACCGGGGAGTCGGCCCAGGGGTGCCGACGAAGGGGGAGAAGCAGCAGACCCAGCCGCCCGCCGAAGCCGTCCGCGCCGCGCCGCGCCGCCGCCTGCGCCAGAGCGTGCCGCGCACCAACCGCATCTGCCCACGATTCAGCGACCCCGAGTGGGCCCTTCTCCAGCGCGCCGCCGCCCGAGCCGACCTCGCCCCCGGCGGCTACGCCGCTGCAGCCGCCGTGGCCGCCGCCGCGAGCACCGACCCCAGCGCCGCGGTTGCCGACTACCGACGCGGCATCCAAGAGCTGATGGAGTCCAACCGCCAGCTCGGCGCCGTGGGCAACAACCTCAACCAGCTCGCCCACTACGTGAACGCCGGCGGCCAGCCGGGCGCCGAGCTTAGCCAGCTCCTGGCCCGCGTCGAAGCCTCCATCGACGCGGTCGACGAGGCCGTCGACTGGCTGGTCCGCCGGTGATCCCCAAGATCCGAACCGGCACCGACCGCGCCTTCCCGCTCATCGACTACCTGTTCGGCCCCGGCAAGCACGAGGAGCACACCGACCAGCACCTCGTCGCCTCCTGGAACGGCTTCGCGCCCGACCCGGGCCCCAACCCGGAGCGCCACCAGGTCGCCAAGCTCGCCAACCAGCTCGACCAGCCGGTCAAGGCCCTCGGCAAGCAGGCACCCGTCAACAAGATCTGGCACTGTTCACTGCGCACCGCCCCCGGTGACCGGCACCTCGACGACGCCGAGTGGGCGACCATCGCCCGGCGCATCGTCCACGCCACCGGCATCGCCCCCGAAGGCGACACCGCCGCCTGCCGCTGGGTCGCCGTCCGCCACGCCGACGACCACATCCACATCGCCGCGACGCTGGTCCGCCAGGACGGCCGCCTGGCCGGCCTCAGCTTTGACAAGCGCAAGGCCCAGGCCGAGGCCCGCCTCATAGAGAAGGAGTACGGCCTGCGACAGCTCAACCCCGGTGACGGCACCGCCGCCAAGAACCCCACCAGCCAGGAACAGTGGAAGGCCGAGCGCACCGGCCGCACCGAGCCCCCGCGCGAAACCCTGCGCGAAGCGGTCCGCCAGGCCGTCGCCGGTGCCGCCAGCGAGGAGGAGTTCTTCACCCGCCTGCGCGAAGCCGGCCTTCGGGTGAAGCTGCGCCATGCCCCCTCCGGCGACGTCCTCGGCTACAACGTCGCCCTGCCCGGCGACCGCAACCGCGACGGCGAGCCGATCTGGTTCCCCGGGTCCAAGCTCGCCCCCGACCTGTCCCTGCCGCGGATCCGCCGTCGCCTCGACAGCGCCCCCGCCACGCCGGCGCCGGACGACCGCCCGGCCCGCACCGACCGCTCCGCGCCTGCGCGCCGACGCCGAGACGCCGCAGGCACCGCTGAGCGCACCGTCGCTGTCCTCGACCAGGATGACGACGAAGCCGCAGCCCACCTCGTTGGCACTGGCGAACTCCTCGATGCCCTCGCCCAGACCTCTCCGGCAGCCACCCGCACCGAACTGCGAGAAGCCGCCCGCGCCTTCGAACGCGCCACCCGCAGCCACGTCCGCGCCGAGAATGCCGACATCCGCGCCCTGCGCTCGACCGCCCGCGGAATAGTCCACGCCGGCAGCGCGCTGGGACGTGGAGAGGACGGCGGCACTACCGCTATGGTCCTGTCCACCCTCGTTCTGCTCGCCCTGGCCGCCGCGCGCTGGCACTCCGCTCGGGGGCACGCCCAGCAGGCAGCCGCCTCCCGCCAGGCCGCCGACCACCTGCGAGCCGCCTACCAGCAGGCTGCGGCCACCCCGATGCGCACCATGCGCGAGATCGGCCGCACCCTCCCGGAGGGCGAGCGCCGCCGCCACGACACCACCATCCGCACGGTCCTCGGCGACACCGACAACCAGAAGGGCTCGGCCCGCCAGCACGACGCCTTGGCCGCCGTCCTCGCCGAAGCCGAGAAGGCCGGCCACGACCCCAAGGCCCTCCTGGAGAAGGCCGTCGATCGCCGGGAGCTGGAAACCGCCCGCAACACCACCGACGTCCTCGTCTGGCGCATCCGACGCCTCGCCGACCTGCCCGCCTACCCCGAACACCCCCGCAAGGGCCCGGCCGCCGGCACCCGGGCCAGGACCGGACCGGCACAGCCACTCACCGCGCAGCCGGCACCGGCCCAGCCCGTGACCGACCCGCGCCGCCCGGCACCACGCCGCTGACCCGCCAACCCTGCGGGCAGCCTGCCCGAAACCCCTCGACACCCGGTTCCACCAGGTGTTACGCAAGTACCCGAGCACCGCGAACGGAGAGCACGTGACCAGAACCGAGCAGATCACCACCACCCCGACCCCGATCACCACCCCGGTCCCGGCCGCCTCCGACCCGCTCCTGCAACTGGCGTACGAGACCCAGCCCCCCAGCGGCCCGGAAGCTGTCCGGGGCGTTCTGCACCCGGCCGAACTCGCGCTGCGCGGCATGCCGGTGACGTGCTCCGCCTGCCGGGCCCGCCGGGACTGGCTGCTGCTCAACCGCCGCCGCAACGTCTGGGTGCGCTGCCGCTGCGGCAACGAGTGGCTGGAGCCGGAGATCACCCGCCAGGACTTCGACGCCCTGATCGCCGACCCGACCTGGACCCACCACCCCTCGACCGAGGCCGGGCGGGTGGCCCTCGGATTCGACGGCACCTTCGTCGGCGTCTACCTCGACTCTTAGCCCGGACAGCAGAAAGGACCGCCACCGGAATCGGTGGCGGTCCTTATCGCTGCTGGTCAGCGCGAGTCGGGAGGTGTTGACGGGGGGAGCTGGCCGGAGACGGTCAGCCGGTGAACACTGAGCCGGACGGCAGCGGGGCGCAGGCCGAGGCTGTCGGCGAGTGCCTCGGGGCCAAGGTCGGGGGTCTGCTGCAGGCGCTCGAGGACGGCCTGGTCGGTCCGGTGCTCGGCGCCCCCGGGCGGTGCGGTAAGCGGCAAGCGCACCGCCGCCGAGGGCGAACAGCCCGACGGCGCACACCGCGTAGGCGTCGGTTACGGCGGCGGGGACGGCGGTGGCGGCGCCCAGAGCCGCGAGGGCGCAGTAGGCGACGAGCGCGCCGGGGCGGTGGATCGGGCGATTGGTCACCGGTTGGCAGTCTCCTCTGGCTTGTCCGGTCACGGGCGCGGCTGGATCGGACCCCGGAAGTCGCAGCCGGGGCAGGCGTCTTCGCCCTCGATGTGGCCCTCGTACCAGCCATGGACGGCTGCGTGCAGGATCGCCTGCTCGACGGTGGCCTCGCCGGAGTGCACAGAGTTGACGGCGTTGGCGACGATCAGGGCGAGCACGGCCGAGTCGGGCGCGGGGAACGGGGGCGAGGGCATCGAAGAGGCGGGCACGGCGAACTCCCTCAGCTGCTGGTGTTGGTGGCCGGACTGTCGCGGAGGTCGCTGCGGTGGCCCTGGCCGATCGGCTTCCAGCCCTGGAAGGTGGAGGGCCGCCAGCGGGGGCGGTCAGGGATGCTGGTGTCGTCGGGGGCGGGAAGGGTGCCGCGGTTTCGGCGGTTGCGGGCGGCGCCGACGCTGATGCCGAGGTGCGCGGCGACCTCGGCGTAGCCCCAGAGCTGCTGGTCGTCGGCCATGCGTATGTCCTTCCTCGGTGTTCCGGTGACGAGCGTACGCGCCACAGGGCGGGTGTACGTACGGCGAGGCCGCCCCGTCCTGGTCGGCACGGGGCGGCCTTGTGCGGTGGTGCTCAGGAGCCGGCGTGGTGGTTGGCGAGTTCGAGGGCGGCGGTGGCGAAGGCGAGGGCGGAGCACAGGCCGGAGACCTCGTACAGCGTGGGGCGCACCAGGCGCGGCCAGTCGTCGGGGGCGGCGGGCCAGGTGGCGAGGTGGACGTCACCGGTGGCGAGGCCGAGACGGGCGGTGACGTCCCAGCCGGCCTCGGGCGCCTTCTCCCACCGCAGCCGGATGCGGCCGAAGGGGAGCCGGGGCGCGGCGGCCGGGAGCCAGAGGACGTCGACCGGCTGGTCGGGGGCGGTGGGGATGCGGCGGACGAGCGCTCCGCTCGCCCACGACGGCATGGGGTGCAGTGCGAAGCGGTCGAGCGGCTGCGGGCGGGCGAGACGGCGTGAGGTGGGGATGCGGGTCTCCTTCGAGTGGGTCAGGACCAGGCGAATTCGTCGCGGACGGCGGGCGGGAGGTAGCCCTCTTGGCCGTCCTCGCAGAGGTAGGCGGCGCCGTTGTCGACGACGACGTTCGCCCCGACGTAGTGCGCGAAGGCGAAGTCGGGATTGACGGCGAGGCGGACCTGCAGGTTCGGGTCGAGGTTCTGGAGCTGGGCGATCAGGTGAGCGACGGTGAAGTACTGGGGCATCGAGGGTCTCCGAGCAGAGAGGGGCTGGTGGGCGTGGGCGACGGTCACGGGAGGTCGAGGCGGAGCAGTTCGCGCAGGATGGCCAGGCCGTTCGAGGCGGGCTTGGGGTGGGTGGCGAGGTGCCGCTTGCGGGACTCGTTGACGTAGCCCTTGCCCGAGTTCTTGATCTCCCAGCCGCCGCAGGTGCAGACGGCCTGGGAGTAGGAGCGGCCGGGGCAGTCGGGGTGGAGCGGCTTGCCGGAGCTGGTGTGCTTGTGCTCGGGCGGGCAGAGACTGCGGTCGGCGTGGTGGTTGGCCAGCGGGGCGCGGTAGGCGGGCATCAGGTCCTCGTGGTCGGCTCGGGAGAGGGGATTGCCGTGCCGTGCAGGTCGCGGCGGGGGCGGATCAGGACGAGGTCGTCGGCGGGCCATGGGTCGCAGGTGTCCCAGGGATGGCCGGTGGTGAGGACGACGGTGCCGTCGGGGCCGTGGACTTCAGGGAGGCCGCAGACGCCGCAGCCGCAGGTGGGGTCGTAGGAGTTCGGCCGGGCCGGGTACGGGCCAGCGGCGAAGTAGCCGGTCCGGTGGAGTCGTCCGGGTTCAGCGGCTTCGAAGGCGGAGACGATCAGGTCGCCGGAGCGGACTTGGTCGGCGCGGACGATCCGCAGGTGAATGCTGGCGAGGATGCCGTGGCTCGCCTGGTGCTCGGTGGTCGCGGTGACGACTACCGGGTGGAAGTCGGCGTGCTGGGTGCTCGTGGGTCTCTCCCTGCTGGTCGGCGGTTCCTCCCGGGCGTCCGGCCGGGGAAGGGCGGGTGGTTCAGTCGGCAAGCCGGTAGGAGCGCATCGGCAGTGACTCGCCCTCGGCCTCGCGTACCACGAGGCCGTCGGCGGCCAGGCGGTCGAGCGATCTGGCGACCGTGCGGTCGCCCAGGTCGAGCGCGTTGCCGATCTGGCGCACGCGGGCGCCGTCGGGTGCCTTGGCGAGGTGGGCGATGACCTTCCGGTCGCGGCGCAGGCCCAGCTCGTGGACGTCGTCTAAGGCGCTCAGCAGGCCGCTGACGGTCACGCAGAGGCTGAGGGCGAAGGCGGCGGAGCCCGGTTGGACGGAGAAGGCGTTGAGCGCTCCGAGCGCGGCGATGGCCGGGCCGGGGATGCGAGTGGGGTCGATGGTGAGCTTCACGTGCGGGTTCCCTTCGTTGGAACGGGAGTTGCTGGGGCCAAAGAAGGGCCCGCCGCTGCGGGCGGGTGCCCAGAGGTGGGCGCGCGGCGGGCCCCGTGTCGTGCTGTAGGCGAGGGGTCAGCTGGCCAGGGTGAGGTCGGAGCTGCTGACGGGGGCGGCGGCCTCGGTGTCGAGACTGACGCTGCGCGGGCCGGTCGAGCTGCTGGCCTGGCGGGTGGTGAGCCAGCGGGCGACCGAGTCGGTGCAGGCGGTGCAGTCGTCCGCGAGGGAGAGGCTTCCGTCGCCGACGTAGATGTCCACCACGTCCTCTTCGTCGGCATCGAAGGGCGAGGTCGGCTCGGGGTAGAAGCAGGCGAGCCAGGCGGAGTGGAACTCGGCGGGGCGCGCGATCTGTCCGTCGTCGTCGGTGACCAGGATCTCTCCACCGGGGACCAGCAGGGACAGGGCGAAGTAGCCGCCGCCGGTGTGGATGGGCTCGAAGGCGAGGCCGCGCTGCCGCAGGGTCTGGTAGACCGAACGCCCGGAGACGGGGCTCTCGCCGTCCGGCAGCTTGTCGGTGAGGGCGGACTCGATGGTGCGGACGAAGGACAACGCGATTGCTCCTGGGTCTCGTTGGGCGGTTCGTTCGGGGAGCGCTGGTCAGCGGGCGGGGACGGAGATCAGCGCGGTGAGGAACCCGGCGACGGCCTCGGAGGGCGTGTGGATGCCGAACTCCTGGGTCCACGGATCGGCGTCGGCGGGGCGGACCTGGACGCGCCAGACGATGTCGCGCTGCCAGGCGCCGGGGTCCTCCGGCAGCCAGCCGACGTACACCCGACCGTCTGGGCTGGTGCAGTGGACGTTCCCCTCCGGCGTGTCGGCCATCGGCCAGCCGAGTCCACCGAGGAGGGCGAGCACGGGATCCGCGCAGTGGTCCGAGGAGAGCCAGGAGCGGTCCTGGGCGGCGGTGTGGACGGGGGCGGGCAGGAGGCTGCTGAGGGTGTTCACGGGGGCCGGTCCCTTCGTTGACCTGCGGTTTCGGCGGCATGAGTACTTTGACATGCAGCGTCCCGAAGTTCGTAGTCGTTATCCGCGATCGGGCTCTGCCGTGGGCGAACTGGAAGGGAATGGATCGGGGCATCCGGGTGCTAGACCAGGGTTACGGCGCGGGGCCGTACAGGGCGCAGGGGGACGAAGGCGTTGGTGCCGAGCAGAGGCCGGGACATGGCGGCGCTGGAGCGCAAGATCCGCAGCGCGGGGCGGGCCTGGACGATGGGCGACGTCGCGGTGATCGGCGAGGGCCAGTGGGCCGTGCGCACGGTGAGCCGCGCCGAGCGGCAGCAGGACGAGGCGGTGGGGGCACGACTGGCGGACGGGCGGCGGGTTGAGCTGACCGTGGAGGAGCTGGCCCGCGCGGTGGGCGCCGTAGACCCGGGTGCCCACCACGACCGCGAGGCGAACTGACCGGCGGCTAAAGCCGGTTCGCCACCGGCCGGGCCGAGGCGGCGGGAGCCGGCGGGGCGGGCTGGTTCGCAGGCAGCCCCAAGGGGCGGGGTGCCAGCGAGGTGCGGGCGGTGGCGGCCCGTACGCGCGCGGCGTCCGGGCCCCCTTCGGCCTTGAGAGAGTTCGCGGGCGTCGATGACGTGGCTGATGGCCTGCAGGGCGGTGTTGCTCTCGGCGTAGGCCGTGCGCAGCGCGCTCGCGGTCTGGGTGATGCGGTCGAGGTCGTAGAAGGCCGGGACGTGATCGGGTCGGGTGAGGGCGTGCAGCCGTTCCTGGTGCACGACAGCGGCGTTGGAGACGACGACGAGGTGGGAGCGCGTGTGCATCGCCGTGCGCAGCAGCGGGTCCTCGACGGGCAGGCGGACCGAGGCCTTCTCCAGTTCGGCGATCGGCCGGCCCCAGGCTTTCTCGATCATCGAGTCGGCGTGGGCGAGGGCGGTCGGGTCGGACACGGTGGTCTCCAAGGGGGCTTGCTCAGCGACCGGGCGGGAAGCGGCAGCCTGCTGCTGGGCGTAGAGCTGGACGGCGTGGTCGTTGCTGCCGGCGCCGAGCTTGCGGCGGGCTCGGGCGGCGCGGGAGTGGACAGTGGAGGCGCGGGTGCTCTGCCGGCGGGCGATCTCGGCGACGGTGTAGCCCTCGGTGAGGTAGCGCAGGGTGGCTGCCTCGGCGGGGGCGAGGGGCAGGCCGAGCAGGGACTTGCTCAACGGGGTCTCCTTCGAGGAGCGGAGGTGGAGCGCGATCCGAAATCCGGCTGGTTTGCACGGGACTTGGGCATGGCCTACTCCTCCTTGCGGGTCAGCGGGCGCGGCCGGCGAGCACCGGCTGGGGAAGCGCCGGAGGGCGGGTCGAGGTGGTGTGAGCGAGGACAGAGGTAGCCGCCCGGGGGACCGAGAGCGAGCGGGAGGTGGCCGCCCTGACGCGCGCGACCTCCAGCGGGCTCGGCGCGGTGGGCGTCGCGGTGACGCTCGCGGGCAGGCGCGCAAGCTGGTCGCGCCGCAGGTACCGGTGCACCGGGGCCGGGTCGAAGGCGGCGGAGGTGAGCGTCTCCAGCAGGGGGGCGGGCACGTGCGAGGAGGCGGTGACGTACCAAGGGCGCTGCGGCGGTCCCGATTCGAAGAACCACCGTTCCGTGGTGTCGTCCATCTCCTCGGCGTGCGACAGCAAGCCGGGACGCGTCGACCGGGTGACGAGTTGATCAGGGCTCTGGAGGAGGAGGGGATCCGCCCACTGTCCGGCCACTCGGCGCGGGGCGGGTCGGCCGGCGCCGAGGTAGGTGTCGGGACCGCGTGTGTAGGCGTCGGCGAGGGCGGTGGTGAAGTCCTGGACGATCTCGGTGGGCACGCGGTCGTCGAAGGTGACGAGCCACTGGGGGACGGTCGGCTCCGGACCGGCGCTGATCTTCCAGAGCGTCGAGTCCGGACCCTCGGGGAGGAATGCCAGGCGGGCGGTCAGGTCGGGTGCGGTGACGTAGGTATTGCCCAGGTCGTCGTTGGTGGCGGCCCACCCGGCCTTGATCAACGGGGTGATGGCCTCGGTGACGTCGGCCTTGGTGTCCGCGAGGTAGCGAGGAGCGATCCGGTATTCGCGGGGCTTTTTGGGTGTGTACGGCATGGAAGATCTCCGTGGGTCAGCGCCGACGTGCTCCGCCGAGAACCGGCAGCGCGGCGGGCGGGACGGCGGGGCCCTGCGGGGTGCGGGCGTGCGGCTGCCAGGTGGAGGCCGGGGCCGGGGCACGGCGGGCGGTGACGTGGGGCAGGTGGCGGGCGGGGATGCTGCCGAGGGCCCGCTCGACAGGTTCTGGGGAGCTGAAGGCGAGGGCAGCGTGCACGAGCGGGTAGAACGGCACGCCGATGGTGAAGTCCGCACGCCAGGAGGGTCGTTGCGGGTCACCGGCGATCATGCTCCACGACGGCGGGACCAGGCCGGCGATCTCCGCTTCGTCGGACTGGTGTCCGACGCGGTGCCGGTAGAGGGCGGTGCCGTCCGGCGCGACCTGGTCATGGAAGCCCTTCGGTCCGGGGTCGGGCTGCCAGCCGCGGTCGGCGAGGACGGACGCGGGTGTGCAGTCGAGGTGGTGGGGTCCGCCGAGGAGGTAATCGCGGTGCCCGCTGCGCAGGCCGTCGACGAGGACGGCGGTGAACGCGCCGGTGATCTCGGCGGGAGTGCCGGGGCCGAACACCGCACGCCACAGCGGCTGCGCGCCGGAGGGGGTGTAGCCGTGGACGCTCCACGCGCCCAGGGTCTCGGGCGGGCCGGAGCTGGTGAAGACGGTGGTGCGGCAGGGGCTGGTGAAGCTGGCACCCTCGTCCGCCGTACGGGCGAAGCGCCAGCCGGGCGCTTCGGCCAGGGGGCCGGTGACGAGCCGCTGGTCGCCGGGGCCGGCGAGACGGAGCGGACGAACAAGCAAGGGGACGGTGGGCACGGACGGGCTCCTGGACGTGGCGGGGAGCGGGTCCGCACACGGCCGTGGGCGAGGCAGCGTGCGGACCCGGGACGCTGGGGGCAGGAAGCCGCTCTGCACCGGGAGTTCACGGCGCTCACCGGCCGTGCGAGAAGGAGGCGGCCGATGTGACGCCGGCGGGGACACGCGGCTGCGGCACCAGGGCGTGGCTGAACAGCGCGGAGGGGGCGGGGCTGCGTCGCAGGGCAGCAGCGGTCCGTACGGATTGCGCCGGGGAGCCCAGGGTGCGCTCGGCAGTCGGCACCACAGCGGTCACGGCCTTGGCGTGCTGGTGGTCCCACTGCTGGAGAGTGGCGTAGACGGGGCCGAGCGCCCGTCCGGCGTCGGTGAGGAGGTAGGGGGCGCCGTGCCGGTTGTCAGCGCGCGCGACCAGGCCGTCCGCCTGCATGCGGGTCAGCCGGGCCGCCGTGACCGGCGGCGGGGAGCCGAGCAGTTCGGACAGGTTGGTCAGACGCAGGCTTCCCCGCTCCGAGAGCAGGCGGATGGTCTCGGTGGTGTCCGTCAGCTGCAGGCGGTGCAGGGCGGCCTCGACCCGGTCGTACCGCCCCTGCGGGGTGTGGTCGATGTGGTCGGAGGACCACTGGGCGAGAGCGCGGTAGACCGGGCCGAGCGTGCGGGAGGCGGACGAGAGCCGGTAGGGAGCCCAACGGTCGAACTCGCCGTCGCGGACCACCAGGCCGTCGGTGGACATCGTGGCCAGGCGCTTGCTGACGTACGACTGCGACAGAGCCGGGAAGTGCTGGGCGACGTCGGAAACACGCATCTCCGGGCCGTACTTGGCGATCGTGTGCACGACGTGGGTGGTCCACTTCGGGGCGAGACGGCGAAGGGCGGCCTCGGTCCGCTGCGCG
Organism: Kitasatospora sp. NPDC057936; assembly: GCF_042887525.1. NCBI lineage: Bacteria > Bacillati > Actinomycetota > Actinomycetes > Kitasatosporales > Streptomycetaceae > Kitasatospora > Kitasatospora sp. NPDC057936. The sequence continues at coordinate 75,186 of NZ_JBHVPD010000019.1, read as the reverse complement.
TCGGTGGCGCTCATCGGGGTGCTCGACTGGATGGACATGGCCGGGAGTTCCTTGTTCAACGGGTGCGGGAGGAAGAGAGGGAGGGCCGGGCCGATGGTGCCGGGGACGCTGCCGGGGCGGGGCCGGTCGCGGGCGTGACGACGGGGCGGGAGGGGGTGCGGGCCAGCGCGGCGGCGACGCGCTGGTCGGTGGCGCGCGAGGCATCCAGGAGGGCCTGTCCGGCGGGTGTCAGCGAGAGCAGCTGACCGGGTCGGTAGGACGAGGCGCTGGTATCGGCGACCACGAGGTCCTCGGCCATCAAAGCCTCGACGGTGTGCGCCCAGACCGACGGCGCCACGTCACTGCCATCGGACGTGAACGTGTAGCCGTAGACAGCGCTTTTGCGTAGCCACAGGCGACCACGGTCGATCGCCGCCAGCGCCTCGAACTCCCGGGCCCGAGGGTCGTACCTCGACGGCGTACCAGGAAGGTCGTACTCGGCGGTCGGCACCGGGCAGGCGATGATCGCCGCGCGCTTGACGGCAAGAGGACTCTGCGGACCCGCCAGGCCCGCCTCGGTACACCGCTCGTAGGCGCTGACCACATCCGAGAGCTGCTCGAACGCCGCGCCCCGCCGAGCGGCGAGCAACTCGACCTGAAGGCCGACGGACTGCATGACTCCATTGACCCCGCGCATCGAGGCGTGATCGCCCCGGGCGATCGGCGCCAGACGCTCGGTCACCTGCTGCGCCTTGGCGGTGAGGTCCTGGTGGAGCCGGTCGACTTCGCGGGCGCAGGACGCCACCATGAACGCGAGGCGGGTGAGAGGGCTTTCGCCGGGGTGGCGCGCGTACAGCTCCCAGGGGTTCTCGGCACCGAGCTGGTCGAAGACCAGGTGCGCGCCGGGGTTCTTCAGCGGGTCGTGGGGGTTCATTCGGCCATCTCCATCCGGGCGAGGAGGGAGCGGACCAGGGTGGGCAGGCTGTCGGGACCCTCGCCGCCGAGGCGAACGAAGCTGACCTCCTCGTCCAGGAGGCGGTGGGCGTCCTTCGTCAGGGCGGTGATGATCTCCGTGCATGCGTCCGTGAACTCCGTCGAGGCGAGCAGAGCCTGGCCCAGGATCTGCAGGTAGAGGCCCGGCGGGAGGGCGGCCTCGGTAGCGAGGGCGGTGATGGCCTGCCGGTCCTGCGGGGCGTAGGCCGAGAGATCGAAGTCCGGGACCTCGCCGGGGGCGGTGGCCGTGGCGTCGGACGGCAGGCCAACCTCGACGGTCAAGCAGTCGACGGCCTGGGTGAGGTCGGCGAGCGACTCGGTCAGCCAGCCCAGGGCGGAGGCGTAGGAGGCGAGGGTGAACAGGGCCGCGGGGGTGGCCGGCAGCCTCGCGTCCAGCAGGTCCTCCATCCGCCAGGCGAGCTTCGTGATCACCTTCGGCCCGGCGGTGAGCGGACCGAGGACGGGGTGGAGGTAGGAACGCGAACTCGGCGCGGTGTGCTCGGTGGTGGCGATGCCGGAGACGGCCTCGGCGGCCTCGGCGAGCCACGTCGCGAGGTCGGTGTGCGTGGGGACGGGGCTGGTCATCATCGGGCCTTTCGGATGGCAGCGCTGGTGGCGAATCCGAGGGATGCGGTGGTGTAGGCAGCGCCCGCGGGGGTTGTCTGAGCGGGGCGCACGGATCGGGCGCGGGTCGCGCGCACGCGGGCTTCCTGCTGCTGCCGGATGTGGGCCTCCCGGGCCGGGTCCAGGCCGTCAGGGGTGTTGAGCCCGGTGCGGCCGAGCCGGTTCTGGGCGGAGCGGTAGACCGCGTAGTCGAGCCGGGGGCCTGCGGCCACGAGGTGCACCTCGCGCCGGTGCTGGGAGGATGCGGGGGCGTCGCGGAACTGCACGACCAGGCGGTGCGAAGCCCAGTCGTTTCCGACGCCGAGATAGATCTTGTGGCAGCCCTCCAACCGGCCTTCCAAGCGCGTGGCGACGCGCTCGCCGTGGACGAGGTCCTGGAGGTGCAGCAGGGCCTGGTCGCGGATGGGTTCGGGGAGTTGGCGCAGGTCGGCGATGGCGTCGGGGTGGGCGGAGAAGGCGAACTTGGCGCGGCTCACAGCGACCGCCCCCGATCGGGCCGCGCGACGGCGGCGGCTGCGGGCGCGGCGACCAGGACGCCGGCAGCGGTGACGGTCGGGGCGGTGGTGCTGCGGGCGAGCGCGGCGCTGGTGCGCAGAGCGTCGGTATCGCGGCGGTACTCGGGCGGCTCGGGCAGCGGGGTCGAGCGATGCTCCAGCCAGTCGTCGGCGGCGGCGTGGTTGGCGAAGGCCCCCTCGCGCACCGTGTAGGTGAACTGCTCGGGCTGAAGCGTCTCCAGGAACACGCGGACGGGCAGCTCGCTGGCCTGGCGGTCGACGGCGATGCTCCAGCCCTCGGTGTCGCCCCCGTCGATCACCTGGTGGTCAGCGACCTCAAGGTTTTCGCCGGATCGCCGGATGCGGTCCTCGACCCGGACGGACAGCTCGTCGGCGGGGCGGGGGACGTCGACGACCGGTGCGAGCTTGTCCGGCGGGCAGCCGCGGTTGACGAGCCAGTTCTGCGCGAACGCGAACGTGGCGTGCCTGTCCCGGTGCATGCTGAAGGTGCCCTGGCTGCGGTCGCGGTTGACGTCGAAGGAGACGATGTTGGCCTTGTTGGGGTAGTCCCAGGTCGCCGTGTTGTCGAAGGCGATGATGAAGCTGCGGTCGCCCACGTCGTGGTGGGAGATGAGCTGGAAGTCCTTCTCCCGGGGGTGGTTGTACGCATGGCCGGGGGACTCGTCGGCGGCCTTGAGGCCGTCGAGGCGGAAGTCGCGGGTGTTCATGCGGCGAGTCCCAGCTGGTCGGGGGTGGTCAGGACGCGGTGGGCCAGCCGGGAGGGGCTGGTGGTGCAGGCGGCGAATGGGCCGTCGGGTGAGCGCAGTTGGAGCAGGGTGTGGTCCAGGTGGTCGCGATGCCAGGTGGACGGGCCGGTGTGGCCGGCCTCGGCGGCGGTCAGCTGCTGCCATGCGAGCCAGAGCGCGTGGAGGCGGGCGACGGCCTCGGGGTGTTCGTGCCACTTCGCGCACCACGGCCGGGTGGAGCCGACCTCCCGGCCGTACACGGGCAGCAGGATGTGGGTGACCCAGAAGGAGAGTTCGGCCAGCTCGGCAGCGTACTGGGCGCCGCCCATCGCGAGGATGAACAGGGAAGGGACAGGGGCGGGTTCGCCCTCGGGGACCGGCTGGGCCGCGCCGGACCCGGTCTCGGCGTCGGTTTCGGAGCCGAGGCGGTCGAGGAGCACACCGTGCTGGCGCACCTCGGCCATGGTGCGGTTCAGCGCGCTGACGAGGTCGTCGAGGGCCTCGTCGGGGATACGGATCGGCTCGGGCTCGGGGGCGCCCGGCATCGGGGCGGACTCGGACATGGCACATCCAGGGGGTTCGGACGGACGGGGAGGGCGGGGTCGGAAGGTCTTCTTCGGGTCACGGCAGGGCTCCGGTGCAGCGGTTGGTGAGGAGATGGTCCGCAGGATCGGCGGTTTGGTCCGGCCGCCGATCCGTGCTAGGCGCAGGACAGTTGGGCGCCGTGGTCCTGGATGAGGCGCAGGCCGAGGGCGACGGCGTCGGCGAGGGTGTCGGTCAGCGGGTGGCCGGCGGCGGCGAGCTTGGCGGGGTGGTGCAGCCCGCCGGTGTGCAGCACCGCGTGAGCGCCGTTGGCGTGGGCGGCGTCCGCGTCGTCGACGGCGTCGCCGACCAGCAGCACCCGGTGCGCCTGATCGGCGAGGTCGAGGGCTTCGAGGTGGGCGGTGAGCGGTGCGGCCTTGGTGCCGCCGGAGGGCCCGGTGCGGCCCTCGACCCGGGTGAAGAAGTGGCCGATGCCGGCCTCCTCGACCTCGCGCACGAGGGTGTCGTGCGGGCACAGGGAGAGCAGCGACTGGGTGTGCCCGGCCTCGCGCAGGGCGGCCATCAGCTCGACGGCGCCCTCGCGCACGCGCACCGGCTGGGCGCGCAGATGGGCCAGGAAGGCGCTGTCGCTGGAGAGCCACTCCTGTTCGGTGATCGTGCGGCCGAGCAGACGGGCGTAGAAGTTGGGGATCGGCACGGTGTGCTTGGCCCGGTAGGTCTCCCGGTCGACCACGGTGCCGCCGAGGGCGGGCAGGGTGGCGTTCAGGGCGCAGACGTGGTCGTCGAGGTCGTCCTTGATCGTGCCGTTCCAGTCCCACACAACGTGCATGCGGGCGTTGGGAGTTGCGGCGGCGAAGAGGGGGGTGTTCACGGTGGTGTCCTTCGGGATGAGCGTGGTGGTCAGGCGGAGAGGCGGTCGTTGAAGCGGTGCAGCAGCCACAGCGCGAAGGCGGCCCCGGCGAGCGGGACGGCGGCGACGAGCAGCGGGACGGAGGCGAGGGAGGCCAGGGCGGTGCCGGCGGCCTGGCCGACGCCGATGCAGGCGATCAGCCAGGCGAACGCCTCGGTCGACTCGCCCTCGGGGACGAGACGGTCGACGGTGAGGAACGCGACCGTCAGCAGCGGTGCGAGGAAGGTGCCGGGCAGCACGGCGCCCAGGACGGCGACGGCTGGGGCGGGGTCGGGCAGCAGCGGCAGCCATCCGGCTGCGAAGCCGACCGAGGCGGCGACCAGGTGCCGGGCGGGGGCGCCGGGCCAGACGTGCCGGCCGTAGGCGAGGCCGCCGAGCATGCTGCCGATGGACAGCGCTGCCGGCATCACCCCGGCCAGCCACCCGGCGTGGTGGTGCTCGGCGGCGGACAGCGCCAGGACGTTGACCGCGCCGAGCGCGACACCGGTGCCGACCAGCGCCGCGAACAGCACCTGCAGTCCCGGCACCCGCAGCGGACCCGTCCAGTGCACCGCCTCGGTGAACTCTGACGGCGTCCAGGAGCGGGACGGCCGGGCCGTGACGACCAGGCCAGTGCCGAGCAGGCCGAGGGCCGCGGTCGCCACCAGCGCGCTGGTCGCTCCGGCGCCGGCCGCGAAGCCGGTGGCCAGCAGGGGCCCTGCGACGAACACCAGGCCCTGGGTGCTGCTGTCCAGCGAGAGTGCGGTGCGCTGACGTCCGGCGTCGGGCAGCAGTACCACCCACAGAGCCCGAAGACCGGCCTCCAACGGCGGCGTTGCCAGCCCCGCCACCAGCACGGTGAGCGCGGCGAGCACCGGGTGGTGCGCCGGGCCAGTGCACGGCAGCAGCAGGAACGCCGTGCTGGCAGCGAGCGTGGCGGGGACGAGGACCTGGCTCTGACCGTGGCGGTCGACCAGGCGCCCGAGCAGCGGCTGCCCGAGCGCGCAGGCGAGGCCGTACAAGGCGCCGAGGGCTCCGGCCAGGGCGAGCGGGCCGTGCTCGGTGCGCACCAGCAGCAGGATCGCGATCGGCGCCATGCCGGTGGGCAGGCGGCCGATCAGGGTGCCGCCCAGCAGGCGGGCGACGTGCGGCGAACCCAGGACAGCGCGGTATCCGCTGTCCTGGGTAGGGCCGCAGGCGGTGGTGGTGCTCAAGGGAGAAGGTCCTTCGGTCGTACGGCCGGCGGCGCGCGGGCGCGCCGGACCGGGGCATGCGCAGGCATGACAGCCCCCTCGGTTTGGTGCGGCTGCGGGCAGAAGAGTCCGCGGATTCCGGGATTTGGTACGGCCGGGAAAAAGAGGTAGAAGCCCCTCACCCGGTAGAGCAGCGCGGGCAGCGGGGGAAGGGCGGGGCCAGCAACTCCAGTGCCTTGGTGACTTGTTGGGGGACGACGCCGTTGCCAAGGGCGGTGAGCTGGGCCGGGCGGCCGAGTCCGGGGGCGGCGGTCACCCAGCCTGGCGGAAGGCCCTGCATCCACTCGACGAACTTCGCCCGGAGCTTGCCGCCCTCGTCGGTGGCCGTCGGCGCCGGGCGGGTGAGCATCTCCCATCGGGCGACGGCTGCGGCGTATGGTCCCCAGCGTCCGGGTCGAGCCGTCCTGTTCCGCCTGCGGCCACAGCGGCAGCGCCACTGCCGTCGAGGTCGGCGAGGCCCGGCACCGGGAGGAGCGCCAGGCCGGGTTCCGGGGCGAGGAAGGCCGGAGCGAGGCGGCCGCCGAGGGCAGGGTCAGGTCCCCGCCGCCGTGCCGCTGGTTCGGCGAGCCCTTGATCCCGTCGGACGCCTTCGGAGTGGGCAGCAGTCACTCCACCTCGTCCGCTAGGTTCGGGCCGTGGCCGCCGAGCTTCCTCTTCTCCGGGTGCTGGCTCCCGCCGTTGGAGCCGATGTTGCTCGTGGGCGTCTTCATCAGCACCAGTCCCGGTGGGCCAGGCGGTGAGGAAGACCCTGGCTCGGTGGTGGGGTGCACCGACGTCGGAGGTGCGAAGCACGAGCCACTTCGCGTCGTACCGAAGCTCGGCCAGTTCCCCGTTGGATGTGCCTGTTGAAGACGATCTGAAGGGGATGCTCGTTGGCGGGCGGGAAGGTGTTCTCGGTACAGGTACAGACCAGAGGGGTGTCGTCTGGGGCGCGTGCTTCTAGCGTTTGACCCTGTTGCGCACCGCCAGCAGGGCGAGGACGAGCAGGATCGGTTCAACAAACCGGGAGACCATCTCAATGTAGGTGCCGCTGGTGGTCAGCCCCTGCCCGGCGGAGCGGAAGACCACCGAGTTCAACGCGGTTCGAGTTGCCCACTCAAGCCGCGGCACGGTGAACCTTTCGCCGGGCGCGGCGCCGCCGGGTTCTTGAGGCGTGGTACTCCAGCTGACGACTTGCCCAGCAGTAACTGTGCCTTGCGATTTCTCTGTCGGGCCGGGGTCTAGGGGCAATCCGAACTCCATCAGAAGGATCACGGTCAAGACCATGGCCGCGGCCAGCCAGCCCACGGCGCGCAGGGCCCGCAGGCTGTAGCCGGAGAGCAGCCAGTATGCCCACAGCAGGCCTCGCTCGGCGCGCGAGGTTCCCGTTCGGTCGTGGCGGCGCATCTCCATCTCGCCGTAGTAGAAGTCTGCAGCGCCGGGCTCATCCTTGCCGTCTTCGAAGGCCTTGCGGAGCTGCCGGTATGTCGCAGCTAGGCTCACCGGCTCGGGGCCGGCGGAAACTGCTGTGTCAGGTTTCTGCCAGCCACGTGGCGGATTTGGGTTCTTGATTCCGGTCTCCTCCGCCCACTTCGCCCGCCAGTGATGCTCCTCGGCCAGGGTCCGTCGGCGGCTCCACCGGTAGAGCCCGACCTTGTATAGGTGCCAGCGCCAGTGGTAGCCAGCCGGGGTACGGGCGAAGGTGCAGCTTCCCTCCAGCCGGAGTTGGTCCAGGTGGATGGCTTCCGTGAAACGGCATTCCGTCAGGTTGGTGCTGGTCAGCACCAAGTGTGCGACGTCCACCCCCTGTACTGAGGCCACCCATGCGCGAGGGTCGAGTGGGAGGAGGAGCAGTTCGTCCAGGACCTCGCCGGCATCTGCGGTGAATGAGACTGGGTGAGCGGTGACGGCCGTGGGGGAGGACAGCACGGCATCACTCAGGTCCACCACCGCGTAGCGGAGTCGCAGGGTTGCTCTTGACTCCCATCGTGTCCCGACACAGCGAACTTCGCGGGCTGCGATCTCCATCGTGACCGGCAGCTCGAAGACCGCCTCGGACAAGTTCACCGCGTGCTGGCATACCAGTGGCCCGAACGACCGTGCCGCAGCGAACGTCCCCCTTCTGAAGTCGGCATCGTCGGCGAACTCAGCGCCGGCGAACTCGGCGTCGGCGGAGAAGGTCGCGCCGTCGAACCAGGCGCTGCCGGAGAACCTCGCCCCGTCGAATGCGGCGTCGGCGGAGAACGTCGCCCTGATGAACCCGGCGTCGCCGGAGAACGTCGCCCCGTCGAACCAGGTGCCGCCGGAGAACGTCGCGTCGGTGAAGTCGGCGTCGGACGAGAAATCCGCCCCGTCGAACCGGGCCTCGCCGGAGAACGTCGCCCCGTCGAACCGGGCCTCGCCGGAGAACTCAGCCCCGACGAACCAGGTGTCGCCGAAGAATGTCGTCCTGTCGAACCGGGCGTCGGCGGAGAATGTCGTCCTGTCGAACCGGGCGTCGGCGGAGAACGTTGTGTCGGCGAACCGTGCCTCGCCGGAGAACGTCGCCCCGTCGAACGCGGCGTCGGCGGAGAACTCCGCTTCGTCGAACCAGGCTCGGCCAACCTCGATCCGTCCTGTGTCCGGGTTCCGCAGTGCCCCCAGGAGTCCAGCAAGGAGGGCTGCATCAAGGCGGGTACCACGGTGATCGACCTTGGCGCGGGCGCCGGACGCGCGAAGGCTCCGGAAGTACTCTGTACGGTCCTCAGCTTCTGCGTGGACCAGACAGATATTCAGCCCCGGAAGCTGGCTTCCTCGGCAGCCGACCAGGTCGCTATCGGTCTGGCTCATCCCGCACTTCGGCCAACCGGGACGCTGCCATGCCGGAGTGAATGGTGTGCTCATGGCTGGCGGACTGTTCGGCTCTCCATGCCCCCATCATCGATCCATGCCATCGCCCCTCGGCGGTATCTGAAACGGCCCGGCGCAGGGGTTCACCCTCCCGGCGGGCCGTCAGAGTAATGAAGGATATTGATCAATCTGGTTCCCATTCAGGCATGCATGCTCGTTGGGGCAGTCGGCCCTGTACATTTCACCGCTTCACGCGGCCCCGGAGGGCAAGGAGGGCGAGGCTGAGTAGGACCGGGCCGGTGACGCGGAGAACGGCTTGTAGCAGCTTTCCCCATGCGGTGAGCGTCACCTCACTGTCGGTGAGCGACAGGGTGGCACGGAGTGCATACAGCAGGCTGGTCCAGTACGAGACCGGCTGCGGTGGGTTGGTGAAGCCGACCAGATGGAACACGAGCGCGAGAATCGCGGTCACGACGATGAGCCAGGCAAGCGCCCGCCAGGCGCGCAGCCCGTACCCGGACACCAGCCAGTACGCCGTCAATACGCAGTGTTCGACCTGCCCCCTGCTGGTCCGGCCATCGGCCGGACTCCCGGCAGCAGGGCGCGCGCATCGCCGCATTTCCATTTCGCCGTAGTAGAAGTCGGCGGCACCGGGCTCGTCCTTGGCGTCCTCGCGTCCCTTGCGCAGGGCCCGGTACAGAGCGGCGGTCTGGCCTGGGTTCAGTTCCCCAGGCGGCGGCTCGAACCACTTCGGCCAGCGCGGGGCGGCCCAGCGGAACGATCGGAAGGCCCGATCAAGCGCAGAAGCGGCCCGGCGAGGTAGCCGGGCGGCCCAGCGTCGTGACCGGGCGGCCCGCCAGCTGCGCTCTTCGGCGATCACCTGCCGCCAATCCAAGCTCTGCGGTGTAGTCGTGAAGCCGACATCGGCTTCCAGGCGGAGCTTGTCGAGGTTGTGCGCGCCGGAGAACAGACAGTCGGCGGCGATGACGTTGCTCAGCCCCAGGCCCGCGACGTTGGCGCGCCGCAGAGACAGCAGCTGCGGGCGCTCGGAGAACTCCCCTGCCAACAGGCGTTGCCAGGCCCTGGCGATGCGCTGTTCCTGGGCCCGCAGCCGGTCACCGGCCAGCTGGGGGATGCCGGTGAGGATCGATGGTGCGGGGAAGTCGGCGTCGTCCAGTACGACACGAGCCCACCGCAATCGGAACTGGACGCCGCCGGGGAAGCGTGCGCGGCGGCAGGACAGCCCGATCGTGCTCACCTCGATCTGCACCGGCTGCATGAACTGCGCCTCATCCAGCATCAGCCCTCGGTGAGCCAGCAACGGCCCGAACTGCCGCGTTTGCTCGAACCTGACCCGCTCAAACCTCCCGGGGCGGCGGAAGATTGCCCCTCCGAACCGGGCGTCGCCGGAGAACATCGCCCCGTCGAAGTTGGCTTTACCGGAGAATGTCGCATTTCTGAAGTGGGCTTTGGCAGAGAACGTCGCCCCGTCGAACCAGGCGTCGCCGGTGAACGTCGCCCCGTCGAACCAGGCGTTGCCGGGGAACGCCGCGTAGCCGAAGCCGGCGTCGTGGGAGAACGTCGCCTCGTGGAACCGGACGCCGTGGGAGAACGTCGCCTCGTTGAACCAGACGCCGCCGGAGAATGTCGTCCAACTGAAGGCGGCGAGGCCGGAGAACGTGGCCACGCTGAAGTCGGCGCCGTCGGAGAACGTCGCCCTCTCGAAGCGGGCGTCGCCGGAGAACGTCGCCCCGTCGAAGTCGGCGTGGTCGGAGAACGTTGCCTCGTTGAACCCGGCATTGCCGATTCTGGCGGTTTGGGTGGCAGGGTCCCGAAGGGGCTGTAGGAGGGAACTGAGGAGGTCGCCGGTGAAGGGGGTGCCCTGGTGGTCGATGTCCGCGCCGGGGTGCAGGTCGGCGAGGTAGTCGTCACGGTCGTTGTCGGGGATGTGGGCCAGGCAGGCGGTGTGGCCGGGGACGTGGATGCCGCGGCATCCGACCGGGTCGGTCGCGGGGTCGGCGCCGTGCCCGCAGTGCTCCCAGTGGGGCAGTTCCTGCGAGGCGGGGGCGGTGCTCACGGCCCGCACGGGATCGGCTGCGTCATCCCCCCATCGTCGGGCGGCCGGCCCGGCCCGCGGCGGTGCCCGCGCGCCGCGCCGCGCGGGTTCACCCGTCCGGCGGCCCGGGAGAAAAGGAAGGATAAGGGCCGTTATCCTTCCCTTCCGCTTGCAACAGGCTGAGTTGAGAGGGAAGGCCAGGGTGCCGAGTGTGGCGCCAAGTGCCCGCAGATCAGACTGAGTTGGGTCGTCTCCCAGACACCACGGGCAGCGTTCCACGTCGCCAGCGGAGGCTGCGACGGCGGGGGAGGTGAGCAGTCCTCGTACATTCTCGACCGCCAGGAGGTGCGGGCGCAGGGCCTCGACAGCGCGAGCCACGTGCAGCCAAAGACCGGATCGGGTTTCGGAGTTGAGCCCGGCGCGGCGGCCGGCAACCGAGACGTCTTTGACAGGGGAATCCCGCAGTGAGGACGCACACCCCCGGGACGGTGGACCAGTCGATGGTGGTGATGTCGCTCAGGTTCGGCACGCCGGGCCAGTGACGGGCGAGGATCGCGGATGGGCCGGGCTCGGTCTCGGCGTGCCAGGCCAGACGGCCGCCGAGCGCGGCCTGCACGCCGAGGTCGAGCCCCCCGTACCCGCTGCACAAACTCCCGAGCAGCGGGCCGGGGCTGGCGTGCAGGGTGAGTGACTCGTCGAAGGGTGCGTTCACGGGTGCTTCCTGAAGGACGGGACGGGCGGTGACGGCAGGCGGGGCCTGCCCGAGCGGCGGCAGGACGGAGTCCGGGTGCATGTCAGCGCCCCCGCACGCGCAGGGTCTCCGGCTTGGTGGTGCCGGGGGCGGGTGCGGCCTGGTGGCGCAGGCGCGGTGGCGAGGCGTGGAGGGCAGCGAGTTCGTCCAGGGCGGCGGGCTGGTCGTGGGTGAGCTGACCGGCGAGCTGGCGTAGCGCACCGGCGGCGGCGACCAGGGTGGTCTGGGCATCGAGGAGGTCGAGGTAGACGCTCATGCCATCGGTGGGCAGATGGACCGGGTGGGTCCGGGCGATCTTGTGGCCGGTGGTGATGAGCGCGGACGAGGCCACGGTGATCGCGTGTGCGATCACGGGCGCGACCAAGGCGTCGCCGAGTACGGCGCGATGGTGGGCACGTGCCTGGTCGGGCTCCAGAGCGCCGGTCTCGTTGACATCGCCGGCACAGGAGAGGACGTACTGCTGCAGGCCCGCGAGAGCAGTCAGGACGTCGGAGGCCGCTTCGGGGGCGGGCAGGCGGCTGGTCGGGGCCAGCCGGGCCAGATGCCGGGCGGCGTCGACGAGCTGGTCGGCGAGCGCGTGGAGCTGCTCACGTTCGAGGCGGTAGGGGATGAAGTCCATGGTGGCGGGTTCCAGAGGTGGAGGGGACGGGGATTGGTTCAGTGCGAGCGGGCAGGGGCGCGCTGGATTGCTGCGGTGGCAGGTACGGCGATTGCGGTCGGAGCCGAGGTTGGTGCCGGAGCGCCCGGAGAGCGTGCGAGAGCGGCCCGCTGGAGCTTCACGGCCGGTGGGGCGATGGCCGAGGCGGCGGTCCGGAGGGTCTGGGCTGCCTCGGAGAGGTCGTCGCGGGCGGTCTCGACGGCGAACTCGATCATCTGCTCGGCGACGGTGTGGGCGTCCTCGAAGCCGGCATCACCGCGCTTGCCGGCCGTTCGGGTGACGAAGGCGATCTGCTGGGCGACCGTGTGGAGAGCGGACGCGGCCTGGGCGACGCTGCCGATGGCGCTGGCGAGCGCCTCGGCCGCGTGCACCGCGTGCTCCTGCGGTCCGACTGCGCCCGCATGGAACAGGTACTCGTCGCCCATCGTGATGATGGATCCGCCGAGTTCGGCGATCTGGCTGGCCACGCCGATGGGATTGGGCAGGCGGAACGGGGCACTGACCTGGGGCAGTTTGGCGCGCTGGGCGTCGAGCCCGGATGCGGTGGCGTGCAGTAGCAGTGCTTCCGATATCGGGCTGTTCACGGGGTGCTCCGGAGGCGGTGGGCGGGGAGGGGGCGGGCGGGTGACGTAGTCGCGGCGCCCGACCTGGACAGGGCGGCTACGGGCGGGGCGGCCCTCGCGGCGAGCTGCGGCTGGGGGCTTCGGGACAGTGCCGCGCGCACCCGAGCCGCAGGGTCAGGGCGTACCTCGGCGGCGTCCTTCTCGGGTGCTGCGGAGGGGAGTTGGTTGGCCGTGCGCCAGCGGGCGCGCACCTCGTCGAGCGGGCCGAGGGCGTACAGGGCCTGCCCGATGAGTCGGCCGGGCGCCATTGCCTCGGCCTCGGCCAGCGTTTTGATCGTGGTGGCGGCTCCGGCGGCGGTGCGGACGACGGAAGAGCGGATGACCTGGTCACCCAGCCACTCGGCCGAACCCGCCCCCGGCCCGCCGAAGAGACCGTCGACCTGTTCGCGCGAGAGGGTGCCGTCGGCCAGCAGACCGCGCCGCTGGACCTCCCACAGGGCGGTCACCTCGTCGATCGGCTCGCCCCGGTGGTGGAGGGAGCCGAGGCAGCGGTAGACCTGGCCGTGGTCGGCATCGACGAAGTCGCCGGGCCGCAGCCAGTCGTACACCTCGGCCATCGCTTCGGGCTGGTGGACGAGGACGGCCAGGAGGAACCGCTCGTCCTCGGTCTCCTCGAGCCCGACCGGTGAGGGCGCCGCGTTCGCGCCCGGTCCGGGCGGCGGGACGGGACGGGGCTCGGTGCCCCAGCGGCGGGCGAGGTCGCCGAGCACACCGGTGAGGGCATCGGCGTGGTGCAGGACGCCCTCGACCTGGTGCTGCTCGGCATCGATGCGGGCAACGTGTTCCAGGCGGACGGCGTGCTCGAGCACCGTGCGGTGGAAGGACCCTTCGAGCACCATGCGGCCGTATACCGGGGCGTTCTGCGGGCGCGGGCACGCGGCGATCAGGGTGAACGGGTACGAGGCGTTCAACCCGCGCACCTGGCGGCTCGCCTCGGAGACCGTGTCGGTCACCCACGAGAGCGGCACTGTCCCGTCAGCCTCCCGCACCGGACGCTGATCGTTGCTCAGGGTCCGGTGCGCAGCGAACAGGGCTCGGTGAGCCGGACGGTAGAAGTCGGCGGGCGTCAGCCAGGCCACGGTGTCGAGCTGGGCCGGGTCGAGGAGGACCGCGCCAAGAAGGGCTTGCTCGCCCTTGAGCAGTGCGTCCATCACCGCCGCTTCCCCTTCCGCTTCTTCCGGGTGGCGGCCTGCTTGTCCCGCAGCAGGGCTACCTCACGGTCGGCGGCGGCCATCGCGGCGGCGAAGCGGTCCAGCTCACCGGTGAAGACCGGGTCGCTGGCCAGGATCGAACCGGTGCCGGTGATCAGCCACCACTGACCGCCCCGGCGGACGACCGGCGCCCCGGCCAGCGGTGCCGAACGGCGGTGGGCAGCAGCCGAGTTGGTGTCGGACATGAAGAGAACTTCCAGAGTCGAGGCGGAGGAGGGGAAGCGGCTGGGGGCGGCGCCGGCCGGGGAAGAGGCGGGTTCCCGGTCGGCGCCGCCGGGTGGGGTGGGTCAGGCCGAGAGGGTGAAGTCGTCGCGGCCGGTGGCGGCCTTGGCGATGGCGCGTTCGGTGATGGCCTTGGTGGCGCGGGCGGAGGCCGGGCCGATCTCCTTGGCGGAGCGCTCCTTGTACCAGGGCTTGAGGTTGAGCATCGCCACCCGCATGCCGGTCGCGAAGAGCAGGATCTTGCCCTTGGGCAGAGCCCGGATCTCGTCGGGCGGCAGGATCCGCTCGGTGCGCATCGACACCGAAGTCGACTTGCCGCTGCTGGAGTCGGACACGGAGACGGTCTGCACGTCGTGCTCGCCGATCTGCCTCGACAGCTTGTCCGCGAAGTCGGCGTCGTCGATGCCGCTGCCGATGACCTTGATGGTGGCCGCGGACCAGAGGGCGTCCATGCCGGCCTCGCCCCAGCATCGCTGACCCTGCCGGTAGGACTGCAGGATGGTGATCGGGATGACGCCCCGGCTGCCGAGGTGGGAGTAGAGGTCCGGCAAGTCGGCGATCCGGCACACGTTTGCGGCCTCGTCGAGCACGCACAGCGCGGGCGGGTCGAGCCGTCCGCCGCTGCGTTCGGCGACGATGACGGCCGCACGCATCACCGCGTCGGCCGCAGCCGCAATGATCGCTGAGGCGCTGCCGCCGCCGTCCTTGCTGAGCAGGAACAGGGTGTCGCGGGAGGAGGCGAAGTCGAACGGCTTGAACTCCGACAGGCCCTCGGTGGGGGTGACCCACGCCGCGATCTCCGGGTCCAGCAGGCAGCTGGCGTACTGGCGCGCCGTCTCGTAGATCCCGTCACGGGTCTCGGTGGCGCCGGTGACGGTGCCCTGGAGCTGGGCGGCGACCGCGTGGTGGCCGGCATCCGTCAGAAGATCGACCGGGGTGCGGTCGGAGGGGGAGGCAAGCCAGGCCAGCACGTCGGTGATCGGACGCCGGTGGCTCGCAGCGGCCAGGAACAGCGACCCGAGGGTGTTGCTCGCCGCGGTAGACCAGAAGTCGGAGCCACTGGACTCGTCCACGCTCGCGGTGACGAAGTGCCCGGCCAATCGCTTGGCGCCAGCGAGGTCGCGGGCATCCGCGAGGATGTCCCACCACATCTCGCGCGGGTGGTGCGCGATCTGCTGCGGGTCCAGCGTCCAGACCTTGCCGACCTTCGCACGGGCGTCAACGGTCGTGGTGAAGGCGTCGTTCGCCGCTTTGTTGCTGGTGAGCAGGACGGGCCCTGGGGCTGCGAGGATCGCGGGGATCGCGATGCCGCTCGTCTTGCCTGAGCGGGGCGCCATGATGGCGACCATCACGTCCTCCCACGAGGCCCGGACCTCGCCGTTGCCCGGGGAGAGCGTCCCGATGGGGATGCCCCGGTCGTTCGGCGCGACCTCTTTTACACTCCCGGCCGTTCAGGCTCGGGCGCAGGCTACGGGCCTTGGCGGTGATCTCCTTGTTCAGCAGCGGAGCGACGTCCGCAGGCCGGGCCATGCCGCTCTTCATCCCGGCGCGGCGCCGCAGCACGAGGCCGAGCGCGATGCCGCCGAGGAAGACGGTGAGAAGTCCGGGGACCGCGCGTGCACCGACCTGGACGGCGGTCGGAGCCAGGTGAGGCCACAGCCGGTCGGGGTGAAGGAGGGCCTCAGTGGCGTGGAACGGCGCCCAAGGGCCGGACCCGACGAAGGAGTTGGTGAGGTTTCCGGTCAGCCAGGCGAGGCTGCCGAAGACGATGGCGGCGCCGAGGACGCCGAACAGGAGGTAGAGGAGGGCGTCCGTGCCGGAGGTGGTCGACGGCGCGCCGGTGCGCGGGGCGGGCAAGGGGGAGTCCAGGTGGGTGCGAGCGGACGGTGGGCGGGGCGCGCTCGGCTCTCGTACGGATCGCCACGGGGCTGCTCTCCTTCGGGGCAGGGAGGGAGGAACGTTTCAGCGGATACGACTGCTTGGGCGCTCTGCCGCCGCCCTCGGCGGGGCCGGGGGCTGCTGCACGGCGGCGTTCACGGGCGCCGCAGTGGAGGTGGCGAGGGCTGCCGTGCGCCGCAGCTCGGTGGGGTAGTCCATGCCGTCGAGGGCGACGACCAACTGTGGCTCGATGGCGACTCGGTGCTGCTGGACGCCCAGCAGGTAGGCCGCGCCGGAGGCGGCGGTCAGCTGGTCGGCGCTGGGCCGTTCCGGCGGGAGGCTGTAGGAGGCGGGGTTGCCGGGCTCGGGCGGGGCGGTGAAGCCGAACTGGCGCAGGGTGCGGTCGACGAGAGCGGGGGCGTCGGTACGGCAGTCGGCCCAGATCAGGCCGTCGCCGCCGCGGTAGATCTCGACATCGGTGCCGCAGGTGTCGGCGAGGTTCCCATGATGGTCAGTCCTTCTGGTGCTGCTGTCAGCGGGTCCGGCGCGGTGCCGCTGCCGGGCCGGTGACGGGGGCGGTGCTCTGCGCGGTCGCGGTGGTGGTGGACGGTTGGGGGACGCGCCCGGGGGAGCCGGCGATGGCTGCCTGACAGCGTTGGGCCTCCGGCGTGGACGGCGGCACGCTGCCCATGACGTCGTGGAGGAGTTCGCGGGTCCGCAGGACCTGGAACGGCTCGTGGTTGCGGGGGTCGGTGAGCTGAGCCGGCGCGGCGGCGATGGGGGCGACGGCGCCTTCCAGGTCCTGCTGGGCGATGGTCAGCATCTTGTGGGCGGAGGCCAGCCGTGCCCACAGGCCGTAGGAGGTCCCGGCTGCGGGGTCCTCGAAGTCGCCGACCTCGGCCAGGTGGATCCTGGCCCTGGCCCAGTCGGCCGAGGCGGCGACCAGCTCGGTGAGCTGCGTCAGCGGACCGACCAGGGCACCGGTCACCTCCTCGATGATCCCGGCGACCTCGTCCGGGCTCGCGGTGACCTCCAGGCGCGAGACCATCCCGGGCAACGAGAGCGGGTCGGCGGCGGGCGGCGGGAAGTAGCGGACCCGGAGGGGCGGTTCAACGGCCGGTCCGTGGGCGAGGCGGATGTTGTGCTGCATCGCGGCACCGATTGCTTCGCCGATCGACGAGTAATGCTCGGGCACCGGGGCTCCCAGGAAGTAGTAGCGGGCGGGAACGTTCAGCGGAGGCGGCTGGCGGCAACTGCCGGTGCGGGCGCCGGCAAGGCGGAGGCGGCAGCGGCAGGCACGCCCAGGGCGTTGCCGACGGCCGGGGAAGCGGTGCTGCGAGCGAGGGCGGCGCGGGTGCGCAGGTCGTCGGCACTCCGTACCTCGGAGGTGCCTGCTTCGCGGGACATGGCGAGCTGCACCTCGTCGACGGCCCCGGCCAGTTCGGCCTGGGCGGTGACCAGCTGGTCGGACGCGAAGCCGAACCGGTCGGAGAGTTCGAACTGGTCGGGGTCGAGTTCGGTGATCTGCTCGGAGGCGATCTCGAGGGCCTCCTGGAGGCGCACCAGCATCCCGTCGTCCGGGTCGAGCAGCTGGTCGAGCGTCCCGGCGAGCTCGGCGAAGTCCGTGGCGCCGCGCAGCTCATCGGTGAGATTCAGGATCTGCTGGCCTGCGGTGTTGAGCGGTTCGGCGCTGAGCTTGGGGTCGAGGCCGACGGTGTAGCGGGCGGCGCGCAGCATCTCGGTGGCGTGGGTGGCGATGGCGGCCCGGTCGGAGGGGGCGGTGGTGGTGGGCAGCCGGTGGCGGCGGCCGTGCCAGTCGTCGATCTGCTTGAAGCCGGCGTGGCGGAGCAGGGTGGCCGACAGGTCGTCGATGGCGCCGGTGGCGACGACGCTGCCGCTGGGCTCGGCGCTGATGGTGATGGCGGGCATCCGGTGGTCCTTGGCGGTGGTGACGGTGCGGGTGAGGTTGCCGAGTTCGGCGGCGATGCGGGTGCATTCGGCCTGCACGTGGAAGGGGTCGCGGTAGGTGCTGTGGATGTATCCGTCCTCGCGCACGACGGTGGCGACGACGTGCACCGACCGGTCGCCGTTGCGGATCGCGGCCCACCGGCAGCCCTGCGGGTCGCCGTCCGGGGCGAGCCCGGTAGCGGTGACCAGACGCCGGGCGACGTCGACCCACTGGGTGTCGCTCAGGTCCGGGTGGCGAGGGTCGGAGCGCACCGAGCACATCCACACCGGGTGCTTGGGCGCTCGGGCGCCGATCCGCAGGGCGGGGGCATCCAGCACGCCGCCGCCGAGGACCTCCTGCGGGTCACCGAACAGCGGCAACTGCTTGTCGGCGCCGCGGTAGTTGGCGCCGATCAGCCGGGGACGCGACCGGTCACCCGGCGCGTCCAGGCCGTACAGGGTGGGAATCAGCGCGGCCGTGGTGGTGGCGCGCTGCAGGTAGGCGATCACGGCGTCCCCTCTCGGACGGGCGGCGGAGCCCGGCGTGCGGGCTGACGGGGACAGAGTCCGCAGATCTGACGGTTTGGCTCGGCCGCAGATCGGTGATAGGCGGCGGCCATCGGCCGGCACCAGCCGCTGGCTGCGCAGGCGTCAGCGCCGTGAGGCGAGTGCGTGGTCGCGGGCGAACGTCTCGCAGGCGAAGCGGGCGAAGAGTTCATCGTTGTGCAGCCGGGCCCAACGGCCGTCCCTGCGAATGACGGTGGCGACCACGTCGAGGCTGTCGTCGGTGTTGCGTACCGCCACCCAGCGGCAAGCCTCGGGGTCGCCCTCCGGCTCTATGACGGTGGCGGTGAGCACCTGCCGCAGCAGGTCGAACCAGTGGTCGTCGGTGAGCGCGGACTGGGTGGTGCTGCGTATCGAGCAGTGCCAGGTCAGGCGCCGGGCCGGGGTGTGGCCGGTCCGGGGCTTGCGCAGCGCCAACGGCTCGTCCAGGAGCGCCGCCAGATCAGGGACAAGTCTTGCGGTATGACGGTCCAACCGGCACATACTTCGCCCATTCTGCACCTGAGAGCGAACGCTGCACCCGGGAACAAAGCCATGCCGGGGTATCAACCAAATAACCGACGTCCCATAGCTGCGCCGAGCCGTTTCCCAGGTGTGCTAGGTCGGACCATCCGGTGGCGAGTGTCTTGCCGTCCGGACTGAACGCCACCGCACCCACGTAGCCGACATCACCAGTGAGAGGCTGGCCGATTTGCTGATAGGTCTCCACATCCCATAGCCGCACCGTACCGTCGCCTGAGCCGGTGGCGAGTGCCTTGCCGTCCGGGCTGAACGCCATCGCGTTACCGATGCCGATCCTCCCTGCGATTGGCTGGCCAATTTGGTGACGGGTCTCCACATCCCAGAACCGCACTGTAGTGTCGCGGGCGGCGACGGCCAGCGTATTCCCGTCGGGACTGAATGCGACAGCGGTAGTGGGGACGTCGTCGGGGGCGGCGAGAGGTTCGCCGACCTGCTGGTGAGTGTCCACATTCCACAGCCGTGCCGGGCCGTCAACATCGCTAGTTGCCAGATTCCTGCCATCCGGGCTGAACACCAAGCCATTCACGTCGCCAGAAGTGGAGAATGGCTCTCCGATTCGCTGGTGGGTGGCCACATCCCAGAGCTGCACCGTACCGTCGCCTGAGCCGGTGGCGAGTGCCTTGCCGTCTGGGCTGAACGCCACGACATTGACCAGGCCCCCCGGGAGGGGGCGGCCGATTTCCTGCCGAGTGGCAGCATCCCACAGCCGCACCGTACCGGCGGTGCCGCCGAGGTCAGTGCCGGTGGCGAGCGTCTTGCCGTCCGGGCTGAACGCCACCGTAGAAGTGAAACTGCTGTCGGGCAGGGACTGGCCTATTTGCCGAGGGGGCGTGCTGCTCACGTTCCACATACGAACCCCGTCGTACTGGCCGGCCGTGACGAGTGTCCTGCCGTCCGGGCTGAACGCCACCGCGTTCATGTTGCCGGTGCTGGTGACGGGGGGCTTGCCGATTTGCTCGTAGGCGGCCACGTTCCAAAGCTGAGCTGCGTCGTTGCCGCCGGTGGCCAGCGTTTTGCCGTCCGGGCTGAACGCCACCGTGCTGACCATGTCAGCGGTGGTGAGGGGTTGGCCGATCTGCTGACCGGTGGCCACGTTCCACAGGCGTGCCGTGCCGTCCTCGGCTCCGGTAGCCAGCGTCCCGCCGTCCGGGCTGAACACCACGGCCCTCACGACCGTGGTGTTGGCGTTGGTGCCCTTGGCGGTGGTGAGGGGTTGGCCGATCTGCTGTTCGGTGGCCACGTTCCACAGGCGTGCCGTGCCGTCGTCGCCTCCGGTAGCTAGCGTCCCGCCGTCCGGGCTGAACGCCACGGCCCTCACAGCGTTGGTGAGGGCGGTGGTGCCCTTGATGGTGAGGGGTTGGCCGATTTCCTGGTGGGTGGTCACGTTCCACAGGCGTGCCGTACCATCCAGAATTCCAGTGGCGAGTGCCTTGCCGTCCGGGCTGAATGCCAGTGCGAGCACGTCACTGGGGTTATTGAGGGGTTGGCCGATTTGCTGATTGGTGGCCATATTCCATAACCGCACCGTGCCGTCCGCGCTGCCGACCGCGAAGGTGTCACCGTCAGGGCTGAACGCCACCGCATTGCTGGATCCACTGTTCGCGGAAGCAAGATTCTCGCCGATTTGCTGGTGGGTGGCTACGTTCCACAGTCGCGCCGGACCGAAGTGGTTTCCAGTGGCCAGGACCTTGCCGTCCGGACTGAACGCCAACGCCTTCACCATGCCCATGTCTGCGGTGGGAAGCATGCCGGCTTGCTGGCGGTCCGCCACACTCCACAGGCGCACCGTGCCTTCAGCGTTGCCAGTGGCGAGTGTCTTGCCGTCCGGGCTGAACGCCAACGCTTGCGTGCCGGTCGTGTCGCTTGGGAGAGCGGCAATCCTCGGGAGGGCCGCGGTGGTGAGCATCGCGTAGCGGGCTTGCGCGGTCGGTGCTATCCGCCAGGCCACGAGGCTTTCCAGCCTAGCGAGGGTCGGGTCGGTAGCGCCCAACTGTTGGCTTTGGATGCTCAGTTGGTTAGAAATGGCGATATCACGTTGGTGGTTGGTGTCCGCGGCGTTCTGTTGTGCCACCAGCAGTCCCGTGGCTGTGGCTGTGGCGACCAGCGCCAGGGCCGTGACCAGGCGGCCGGTACGGAACCTTCGGGCGTAGCGGTCGGCCTGTCTCAGCGTGTCGGCGAACTTCACATTGCCGGGCTCGGGTGCATTGGCGACGTCGAGCCGGTTCGCCTGGGGCGCGACGAGGCGCAGTCCCTTGCGGCGCGCGGCCAAGAGCTTGGCGTCCATGTCGCTGACCTTGAGGAGGCGTTCACCGCCATCGAGCGCCCCCGTCACCGCTGTCCGTGGCCGCAGCCCGTAGAAGAGGCCGCGAACCCCGGCCACGCTCGGCCGGCGAGACTGCGGATAGCGTAAGAGCTCGCGCAGTCCCAGCGCGAAGGCAGCGCCGAGAGAGGGCCCCTCGATCCGTGGAGGAGGCAGGGGATCGTCGGTCAGGACGATGCGCCACAGCACGCAGCGGCCCTCGCGCCTGGACCCGGCCACGTTCCATGCGTGGCCCACGGAGGCGGCGAACTGCCCATTGGGGCTGTGTACTCCTGTCATCGCCCGCGGATCGGGATACAACCCTGCTGGTCCCGCGGGAAATTCGCGCAGTTCCAGAACGCCGGTGGCCCCCTGCTCCAGGGCCGCGTCTCCAGGTTGGCGGGCGGGCCGTCCGAACACCACCGGCACAGTCACGAGGGGCCTCCTGCGCGGCTCCGCACCTGCCATGAGTAATGCGGCGATTACCAGCATTCTCCTGGGTCCGGTCAAGCGCGCGCCGTCGGCGGGGTGCAGACGCTCGATGCGCTCGATGACGGCGCTCAGCCCGCCCGCGATGCGTGGAGAAAGGCCGGCGACCCCCCTGCCGGACGGCTGCGCTGGCCCGGTGGCGGCGTCAGCAGAGATCAGTCCACTTTGCCCCCACTCCTCCAACAAACGAGCCAGGGCCTGGTCTTGCTCCTCGACGTGGCCTTCTGGTGCGCTCAGTGCTCGGCCCAGCAAGTACGCATGGTCAACCGGCGTTACCGAGCCGGCTGCCCGGTCCGGCGCTGTCGCATTGACCCATGACCGCAGCTCGTCGCTGCCGCTCCCGAACAGCCAGGAGGGATCGGTGCGGACTGCCTCGCTGCAGCACTTCCACCACAGTTGCCTTTCGCCGAGCAGTTCGACCACGACGCCTTGAGGGCTCGTCGCGGTCTTTAGCACGTCCTCAAGAGTGGCCCGATCCGGGAACGGGCCGGGCCGGGGACTCGATCGGTGCCAAGACGACCGAGGTGGCCGAGCAGACCCCAGCAGCGTCGCGTTCAGAGGGCTCTCGGTGCCCTCTTGCTCATCGGCGGCCGTCATCGCAGCGCACCGTCGATCACGCCGCGCAGGTTCTCGTCGACGAGCTCGCGGACTTGCCGCCAGGTATCACGGGTCGCCTCGTTGAGCGCCAACCGGACCGAGTCCGCAACCACCTCGGCGTCCCACACGGTGTCTGAGGTCGCTGGCGAGGGGCTGGACGCTGTCCATGCTACGT
The DNA here is from genome assembly GCF_042887525.1 of Kitasatospora sp. NPDC057936. NCBI lineage: Bacteria > Bacillati > Actinomycetota > Actinomycetes > Kitasatosporales > Streptomycetaceae > Kitasatospora > Kitasatospora sp. NPDC057936. The sequence continues at coordinate 52,865 of NZ_JBHVPD010000019.1, read as the reverse complement.
CGATACCGAAGCCCGGGAGCCGGACGTACGAAGCGGGAGGGCCGAACTGTCCCTGCATTACAGGCAGGAGCAGCATCCGCTCGCGGCCGTCAACCTGTGTGTAACTGATGGCGGTCACCACCGGCTGCGCGGCATCCACGCCATGCAGCACCAACTCCAGGCTGTACTCGGGCGATAGGACCCCGACCTTGCGCACCAGGAATCCAGTCCGGCCGTCGGGCGACGATGTCTCCAGTACCACGGCGTCACCTCCCGCAGCTGTCAGAACAGTGGCCGAGATGAGCTGAGGCAGCGCGAACCACCCGGAGAGTAGCTGGTCTGCCTGCTGATGGCCTCGGGACGGTCCCCTCCCGGGAATCGGCCCTGGGACGACGGTCGATGCCTCGTGAGTCGGTACTGTGCCAGACCGCGCGGGTAGGTTGAAGCCGATGAACGACGCCCAGACACGATGGCGTAGGGCGTATCCGTTGCGTCCGCGTTCCACCGCTCGCGGGAGGCATGGTAGCCGTCCGCCGATGAACGACTTCCAGGACCGCTGGGCAATGGAACCGGCGCTCATGAAGTCACCTCCCCGTCGAAGGGAGGCAGCCTCGGAAGATCTGGCTGGGCGGGCGCGACACTCGGTTCTTCGCCTTTGGACCCACTACGAAGGGCATCGACGGTGGTGGCAGCCCTGCCCACCTGGGCCAGTAGCGCGGGTGCGGATGCGCCCACGGTCACTGCCGCGTATACCCCGGTGATCTCGGCATGGAGCAGCCACCCCGCCGCACCCCCTAACGCCACGCGGAAGAGCGCGGCGAGCGAGTCTGCCAGCGGATCAACGAACGCACCGATGCGAGGAAGCGGGTCCGCCACGGCCCTCGCCGCATGCCGCGCCTGCTGCCAAGCACGGAGCCGCCCAAAGGTGACGATCGCCTCAGCGATCAGTCCGCCTCCGGCGCCGCAGGCCACGGCCTCAGCCCACGCCAGCATCAATCCCCCTCCCCGCTGGGCATGAGCCCATTGCGCGCCTGGTGACCAGCGCGGTCGGCATCGCAGCCCCTGCCGTCTGGCCACACAGATGACTGATGCCCCATCATGCGCGCATCACATCCGGGTTGCTCCGGAAACGCAAGAACAGCTACGGAAGAACCGCACTATGCCGCTCGGAACCTTTGAGTCCTCGGTGGCTGGAGATGCGCGCAGCACCGTGCGGGCCGGGAGGTGAGGATGGCCGCCACCAGGTGTCCGAACGCGGCGACGACACCGTTGTAGAAACGCTCACTGGGTGGGCTCGGCCAGCACAACGCGGTCACTGAGACTCCCTTGACCGGAGACAGCAGGTGTGGCTCCCGCTGCCGAGACGATGAGCTCGCCAGGACTGAGGGCCGCCGGCACTGCTCACACTCCCAGATGGGGCATTTGAATCAGTTCGTCGACCTGGAGCGGTCTCGGGGTGTCGTCTCGGATCTTCGGGCCGAGACTGACCCTGGCCTCCTTCGTTCCGCCAGCTGCCGGTTGCACGGCCGGGGCTGGTGCCCCACGGGAGGCATTCCGCAAGTCCCAATAGCCGGACTTACCGATAACAGCCATGTGCTCTGCTCCTTGGTGGTAGGGGTGGGTTGGTCAGCGGGCTCGGGCGAAGGCGATGCGAGGGTCGGCCGCCGGCGGCGGCGGGCTCACGGCGACGGCGGTCGACACGGTGGCGGGTGCCTTGAGCGCGGCCTCGTTTGCGCGGAACTTGTGCGTGGTGAACGCCTGCTGGGCCGGGGTGCGCCAGGCGGCGAGGTCCTCGGCGAGATGCGGTTGGACCGCGACCTGCAGGTCGCCTGCTCGGTGTATGGCGGTGGTGGCGGCGGCCATGCGCCCCAGGGACTCGCCCCGGTCGACGGTGACCGGCAGGGTGTAGACGTCGAGGACGTGATTCAGCCGCCAGCCGTGGGCTTCGAGGATCTGACCGCCGCGAACGGCTGCGTTGGCCGTGTCGGCTGTGGCAGCGACGACACCGAGCTGGGGGTGCTCGGCGAAGACGACGTCCGGGCCGGTGTCCGGCGCCGGTTCGGTCGCGGGCAGCCGGGAGTGGGCCTGTTCCCGTGTGCCGGTGTTCTCGACGGGGGTGAGCGCCATGTCGGTGTCGACGCGGTAGCCGGCGCCGGTGAGGAGCTTGGCGGCCCAGGCGGCGCGGTCGGGGGAATCTCGGTGCTGGTCGGTGAGCGCGTACAGGCGCGGGTTGTCGGGCAGTTGCTGGAAGTCGAGGCGTTCGAGGAACCACTGGGCGGCGGCGTTCTGGGTGGGCAGGGAGGCGACGATGCCGTGGGTCGGGTGGTGCCCGATGGCGACGTCGGGCAGTTGGGTGGGTTCGGCGGTAGGCACGGTGGGGCTCCGCGTTGCTGGTTCGGACGGTGGACCGGTGGGTGGGGCGCGGTCTGCAGCGGCGGGGCACAGCGGTCTTCCTTCCTGAACAGGGGTCAGCGGCGCGGGCCGGCAGCGCGGACGACGGCGACCGGGGCGGCGAGGACGGCTTCGGCCGGGTGGCCGGTGAGGGTGCGCGCGGAGGTGGGGGAGGTGGCGAGCGCGGCGAGCACCCGGGTGTCGAGGCCACCGGCTGCGACCAGGGTGGTGGACCGAGTGCGGCCGGGGTGGGCGGTGTGCCGGTCAGCGAGGTCGCCGCGCATCGCCCGGATCTCCCGCACGTACCCGTCCGCCATGTCCGCGATGTAGCGCAGGCGGGCCGCGTAGTGCGGATCGGCGGCGCCGCCCAGCCCCTCCCACCAGGAGGCCGTCTCCTGAAGGACCGCGATGGTCTGGACGAGGACACCGTCACCGGGTGCGGTCAGCTCGCTCAGCGCGTCGACCGCCTCCCGGGTGTGGCCGGCCTCGGCGATGGTGCCGCTGACCTGTGCCAGCGACCGGGCCGGGGGCAGCGCTGGCGGGAGGCTGTGGTCGATCAGGTCCGCCGGGCAGGTGAAGCGGTAGCCCTCGTAGCGCAGGTGGTCGACGGCCCGCGTGACGGCGACCCGGCGCTCGCCGGGGTCGACCATGGCGGCGGGAAGCCGGTGGTGGGTCTCGTGGATACGGAGGACGGGGATGAACCCGGCGCGGTGGAGAGCGGACTCGGCGCCGTCGCGCACGGCCCGGACCTGCTGGCGGGACGGCACACCGAGGCCGTCGAGGTGCTGGTCGACGGCGGCGAGCAGCTTGGGCACGCTGCCCCCGTTGCGGGCGTCGGGCCCCTCCAGCCTGCTGTCGTAGACGACTTCGAACAGCTCAGGGTCGTCGGGGCTGGAGTGATGAGTCGCCAGCCAGTCCGGCGGGGCGTCGTCCGCATGGCCGGACTGCTCCGGCGAGATCACCAGGCGGCTACCGTCGGGCAGGCCGGCGTCGACGATGTAGTCGTCCGCCCCGAAGTCGACTCCGGTCTCAAGGCCCCGCTGTGCGAGGGGGCGGGTGACGGGGAGATAGCGCCGGGCCGGGCCGGTGGCGTTACGGTCGGTCAGGGTGTCCGGGCCGTAGACGTGGGCGGTGACACCGAAGGCGTTCTCGGTGAACAGGACGGTCAGATCGTCGGATCGCATGTCGTGCTCCTGGGGGTGCGCGCCCCGGGGCGCTTGGGGTGGGGCGCTGATGATGCCGAGGACCGCGGACTTGGTCCGGCTGCGAAGCGGTGGTAGGCGGTCACCGCGTGCGGCGGGGCACGCCTGCTGGGGGCGGCGCGGGCGGTGCAGGCGTTACGGAGACGTCGCCTCGGGGACGGCCGGTGCGGGCCATCGCGGCCTTGATCTGCTGCTCGCGGTCCGGCACGGGCAGGGCGATCCTCGGGCCGACGTGCGCGGCGAGCGCGGGAAGCGGGCCGTCCCTGAGCGGCGCGGCGGTCTCCCACGCCTCCTGGTTGCGCAGCCTCTCGGCGCGGGCGCGCGTCCGGCCGGCTTCGGGGCTCGTGCCGACGATGGCTGCCATGGCGCCCTGCCAGGCTTGGCGGACCTCGGCGAGACGGGCGAGTGCGTACTCGGTGGCGGGCAGCCTCCCCAGGTCGGCAGCGACGCTGGGGTCGAGGCGGTCCTCAAGCCGGATGGCTGCTCGGATCCCGGCCACGAGGTGCGGGCCCTGGTCGGTGAGCGTGGTGATGTAGCGCCAGGCGGCGCGGTTGCGGTCGGCCTCCGATTCGAAGCCGCCGACCTCCCCGTGACGGCCCCAGGACGAGCCGGGTTCGGGGATGTAGGCGGGGCTCAGTTGCTGCAGGCCCTCGGCGGCGTAGGTGAAGGCGTTCGTCCGCGCGTGCCAGACGGCTTGCCGGTAGCCGGGCGCGAGCCGGTCCCTGATATCGGCCGCCACGGTGGCTGGCGTCGCGTCGGCGCGGAACACGATGCGGTGCGGAGGCTTCACAGCGCCGAGGCGGCAGTCGGGATCGTCATCGGGTAGGGCCGAGCGGACCTGGAGTTCGTGGCCGGGGCGTGGCCGTACGGCGAGGAACCGCTCGCCGCCGGGGCCCGCGAGGGCGAGGGCGGTGTGCGGGGCCGAGACGCTGTCCCAGGGCGGCGGGCCCCCGCCCCAGAGCCGCTCGCTCAGTTCGACGAGGTCCCGGCCGGGGTTGAGCGGGCAGGGCTGGACGGACCAGCCGGGCAGGTGCTCCGCCAGCTCGGCGGCCAGCGGGGGCACGGGCCCGGAGCGGTGGGGACGGTCGGGCAGGGCCCGACCGTCCTCGTCGAAGTACACCCGCACGTAGGTCTCTTCGCCGAGTTCGGTGTCGGTGCGGGTGTCGCAAGGCTTGAACACGGCGGAGGAGGACACCCACTGGGCGCCGGCGCGGTGGGTGGAGGTGAGTACGGGGTGCCAGTTGGTGTGAAGGGCGGGGCGCTGGTCGGGACGGGCGGCGACCAGTTGCTCGAACTCCGTGAAGTCGGTCGCTGTGAGGTGGGCGTGGTCGAGGTAGGACTCAACGTCGTTGGTAGAAACTCGGGTTCAGGATTCCTGAAGTCGGGCCGGTCAGGCGGCCATGCGGAAGTCGGTGTCGTACAGCTGCTTCTCCCGGGAGTGGAGGAGGTGCTGCACGATGAAGCTCAGGCTGGCGACCTTCCACAGGCCCCGGCCGCGAGTGAGCGCGGCGATGGCCTGGGCCTCGACACCGGTCAGGCCGAGCAGGGCCATGGCGGCGGGGATCTGGTCGGGTTCCTGGCGGTAGATGATCCGGGTCGAGCAGTCGGCCAGGAGGCCCTCGGCGAGGACGCGCCCGCGCGATCCGGCGTCGCCTGCGGACAGCAGGTCCGAGAGCCGGTGCAGGATAAGGAGGTTGGCGATTCCCAATCCTCGGCTGAGCTTCCACTGCTGCTGCATCCGCTCCAGCAGGCCGACGTGCCGCATGATTCGCCACGCCTCGTCGTAGATGACCCACCGCCTGCCGCCGGCGGGATCGGCGAGCGCGGACTCCATCCACGCGCTCGCGCAGGTCATGGCCAGCACCAGCGCCGTGTCGTCTCCGCTGCTGCCGAGCCGGGACAGATCGATGGACAGCATCGGTGCGCTCGGGTCGAAGACCACGGTGGACGGCGCGTCGAACATGCCGGACAGGTCGCCGTGAACGAGTCGACGAAGGGCGTGGGCCAAGTCGTCGACCGCCCGGCCGAGCCCACCGGCCTCCTCGCCGAGCGCGGCGTCGAGGCGCTCCGGGCGGCCGAGGGCATGGGCGATGTCGCCGAGCAGCGGCACCGTTCCCGTCGCCTCGGCGTCGGCAACGACCAGGTCGAGCGCGACGTCGAGGCCGGTGTGCTCCATCGGCAGCAGATCGCGCTTGAGTACGGTGGCCGCCAGGCTCGCCAGCAGCAGGAGGCGGCGCTTGCGGACCTCGCTGGTCCAGTCCTCCTCGCTCACCCCGTCCGGACGCGGCGGTGCGTCCAGCGGGTTCAGCTTGCCGGGGAGGCCGGGGCCCAGGGCGATGGTCTGGCCGCCGAGCGCCTCGGCCAGGCCCGACCACTCGCCCTTCGGGTCGGAGGGCACATAGATCTTGTAGCTGTGGGCGATGGCGCGGGTCGCGATGGACTTGGCGAGCGCGCTCTTGCCCATGCCGATGATGCCGCACAAGATCCCGTTCGGGTTCGTGAACCCCTCTATTCGGCCGCCGTTGTAGAGGGCGAAGGGGTCGTAGCAGAAGCTGCCCTCGGCGTGGAGGTCGCGGCCGATGAAGATCCCCTCGGCGCCGAGCCCGGCCTCCGCGAGGAAGGGGTAGGCCCCGCCGGCGACAGCGGTGGTCATGCGGTGCTGCGGAAGGCGGAGCTTGCCGCCGCGTGCGGAAGCGAGACCGGGGCGGCCGGAGACGGGGTAGGCGGGCCGCAGCTCGGGGTCGGTGCCCTCGCGCTCGCGTCGCACGGTCGGCAGGGTGGCGAGGCGGGCCTTGGTGCGGGCTTCGGCGTACCCGGCACGGGCGGAGCGCCGGTCGGCTCGGGTGGTCTTGCGCGGGACGAACAGGTGGGCGGCGGTGGCGCGGTTCCTGGGCATGGTCACGGATTCCGGGGGGTGAAGGGTCAGCGGCGGACGAGGCCGGTGAACGGGGTGTGCAGGTCGGCGGGGGTGGTGCGGCGGCGGACCAGCTGGGCGGTCTCCTGGTGGCGGCGGCAGATGGTCAGCTCCGGCGCGCCCTCGGGCAGGCGGGCGCGGCGCGCTTCCGGTTCGGGGACGTCGCCGCTGCCGGGCCGGGGTGAGGCGTGGTAGGCGGCGTGGAGGTGGTCGGCGGCCTGCCACAGGCGGGTGCGGGCGGCCTTGAGGTGGTCGCCCTCGGCGGGCAGTAGCGGGGAGGTGCGCTGGGTGTGGGCGTCGAGGAGGCCGTGCAGCGAGACCAAGTGCTCGTGCAGGGCGTCGAGTTCGGCGCGGGAGGCGACCAGCGGGCCGGTCGGGACGTTGAGCGCGCGGTGGAAGTCGATCGCGGCGGTTGCGTACGGGACGAAGTCCTGCGCGACGGGGGTGGTGGCCGGCATCAGGGTGCTCTTTCAGAGGGAGGGCGGGCCGGCATCAGGCGGCGAGGGCGAACGGCAGCGCGGAGGCGGTGAACGCCTCGGCCTGCTGCCAGGTGAGCGGGCGAAGGTCGAGCTGGGCGCCCACGGCGGCGGTCTCCACCACGGCGCAGGCGGAGCGCAGTTCGTCCTCGGTGTCGGCGGAGACGGTCAGCAGACCGGTGAGCGCGACGTCGGCGTGGCCGGCGATCAGCTGCCGCTCGCGGTCCTGGATGTCCTGGTACTCCACCGAGTCGGCCTCGCTGGCCACCTGGCCCTTGCGGGCACGCTCGGCCGAGTCGGCGATCACCGACGCCTTCTTGCGGCGGACATCGCGCATCGCCGAGTCCAGGTCCTGGGGCTCGTAGGCCAGGGAGACGGTGCGGCGCACACCGGAGGCGAACATCAGCTGGTGCAGGAAGCCGGGGTTGACCTGCGTCCTGGGCCAGTTCTCCACCCAGTAGGTGGTGTGGTGGGCGGAGTCGGTCGAGATGTGGTCGGCCTTCTCCACCACGACCACCGGACCTGCGGCGGCCGGGTCGGCGGCCGGACGCCCGTCCTCGGACCAGCGGTCCAGCGCCGCACGGGACTTGGGGTCGTAGGCGGTGCGCGCGACGGCGGCGATCTCCCCGGCGTTCAGCCAGCCGGTCGGGTTGAGGCCGGCGGTGCGGGCGGACTGCTCGAACGCGGAGGTGAGCTGGGCCAGGACCGCGAAGGCGCCGGTCAGGCCGCCTCCGGCCTGGTTGATCAGCCGCCGCGCGCCCTTGAAGTCCAGGGCCACGGCGACGTACGCCTCGTGCGGGGCGGCGGCCGGACCGGCGCCCCGGATCAGCTCCCCGTACAGCTCGCCGGCGAGCGGCGCGTCGGGGTGGCCGTGCTCCTCCCAGTACCGGCGAAGCGCGTCGCCGGTGTCGGGAACGGTCCGCTCCACCACCTGGATGCGGGCGACCTGGCCGGTGCGGGCGAGCGCCGCCAGCGCGCGGCCCCAGCCGTTGACGTTGGCGCTCTGGGTACCGGGGTCCAGGAGGGCGTAGGCGCGGCTGCTGACCTTGACGATCGCGGTGAGGGTGCCGGCGTGCGGGTCGTGGACGGCGCCGTAGCGGCGGTCCGGTGCGGTGACCACGCGCAGGCTGGCCGCGCTGCCGGGCAGGTGGAGCAGGCCCTCGCGCACCGGGCGGCGGGAGGGGCGGGCGAGCCAGATCAGCTGTCCGCGCAGGCGCCGCAGGCCGTAGCGGGCGGCGATCGGTGCCCAGTCGGCGAGGGTGCGGCCCCGGTAGCGGATGAACACCAGCGCGGCGACACCCGCCCACAGGGGTATGAGCTGCAGGGCGCCGGTGACGCCCCGGGTGGTGAGCACGGCGAGCAGCAGCAGGCCGGTGATGGACGTGGCGATCAGCTGCGGCGCGCTCAGGCCGAGCAGGATGCCGCGGCGGCTGCGGTGGGGGAACTTGACGGACGCAGGGGTGGCGTCGGGCGTCGAGGAGGACATCGGGGTTCCAGAGGGGTGAGCATGCGGGCGGCGGGCGGGGGCGCGGCGATCTTCTGGACGTCATCGCGGTGCTCTTTCGAGAGATCGGGCCGGGGCCCGGGGTGGGCGGCGCAGGGCCGCCCACCCCCGGGAAGGGGGCCGGTCAGGAACCGGGCTGGGGCGGCTGGTTCGGGAAGACGAACCGGGCCGGCGGTCCGGCCGGGGACGGTCCTTCGGCTGCCGGTGCGGGCGGCGCCGGGACCGAGGGGGCCGCCGGAGCAGGAGCCGGACCGGGCGCCGAGGGTGCGGGTGCAGCCGGGGTCGTCGACAGCTGCGGCGCGGGCGGAGCGGCGGGCTGGGCCGCGACGCCGTCCTGGCTGCTGCCGGACGACGGCTGACCACCGTCTCCGCCGGGGGCGGCCCGAGTGATCAGGGCCGGGAGACCGGGCCGGGTGACCAGGGCGCGTCCGCGGTCGCCGGGGGCGGCCGGGTCCTCGCCGAAGCGGAACTTCGTCGGCTGTGCGGAGCCCGCGTCGATGCCTTCCTTGCTGATCCGCCCGGTCGGGTCGATGCCGGAGGAGGCACCGCCGCCGTCCGTCCCGGGGACCTTGGCGGGGCCCTGCGGGGCCGGGACACTGGTGCCCATCTGCATCGCGAGGCCGGCGGCGGTCTTCGCGGCCCCGGCGGCCACCGCGACACCGGCGACGCTGGTGCGGTGCATGTCGTCGTGGCCCGAGCCGTCGGTCGCCCAGTGGATGAACTTGTAGCAGGCGTACGGGCAGAGCAGGATCAAAACCATGATCACGACACCGGCCATGGCGTCGGACAGGGCGCTCATCCCGTCCTTGGCGTTCGAGTTGCCGATCGCGGAGATGCCGGTGATGAACACGATGGTCATCAGGAGCTTCGAGGCCACCAGGGTGGCGGTGGCCTCGATCCAGCCGCGTCGCCAGCGCTGCGCGACCTCCCAGCCACCGCCGGCACCGGCGAAGCTGGCGAGCACGACCAGGACCAGGATGCCGACCTTGCGCGCGACCATCGTGCCCCAGTAGAGGAACGCGCCGATCGCGCACCCGATGGCGACCAGGGATGGGATCGCCCAGCCGAGGCCGTACATGAAGCCGAGTTCGGAGACCTTGATGATCCGCCTGATCGCGTCCTCCAACGTGGTCCCGGCGGCCTTGAACAGGCTGTCGGACAAAGCGTCGACGACCGTCACCGCCACGGAGGTGAAGGAGATCGCGCCGAAGGAGAACAGCACGCCGGTCATCGTGCCCCAGGCCGCGCGGGCCAGCGCCCGGTCATCACGGCGCCAGGCGGCGATGATCAACTGCGCACAGAACGTACCAACCGTGAGGATCAAGCCGATCGGCAGGATCAACTCGTAGTTCTGCCTGAACCAACCGGCGTTGAGGTCGATGCCGGTCGTCTGGTTGACCCCCTGCGAGGCGAGGTTGACGGCACTGGTCGCCAGCTCCGTCATCGACTTGGTGATCCACGCACCGATGCCGTCGGTGATGCTCTTGCCCGGATCCGAGACGAAGTTGATGGCATCAACCGCGTCGCAGACCTGGCTGATCATGGGGACGTCGCAGACACCCATGGGAGAACCTCCTTATGGGGTCAGGGCGACACTGTCGGCAGCACGCCGACCAAAGCGCAGGGACGGTCGGGGCGGCACTGGACGGCCAGGGTGGACGAGCGGTCCTCGGCCCCGCCCTGCGGAGCGCCGTTCCAGGAGATCGACTGCTTGCCGGTGACGGTGACGGCGTAGATGTACGCCTGCTTGATCGCCCCCGGATCAGCCTGCAGCGCCCTGGTGAACGCGTCCGGGAAGTGCGCCTCCTCCGCGGTCGCGGTGGCGAACTGACCGGAGTCGGCCATCCGTCCCCACAGCAGCGGCGAGGGCACCAGGCGGTCCACCGAGTCGGCGTCCGCGTAACTCGCCTCGGTCGTCAGCCAGCGGTGGAGGCCGGCCACCAGCTCCGGCTGCGAGTACGCGCGGGTGTCGTACGACCACAGCGCCACCACCGCAGCCTTCGCGTAGGCGATCGGATCGTGCGTCGACGGCGGCGACGGAACCGAGCCGGCACCGCCCGTCGGCACCGTCGACGGGGGCGCCCCGGCGGAGGAGGGCGAACTGGCCACCGGAGAAGCGGGCTTGGGCGCGCTTCGGGAGTCGCGGGTGAAGTAGGCGAGGGCGCCGGCCAGGACGACGAGGACCACAAGGACCACGAGGCCGAGCAGCGCCCGGCGGCGCACGCGCGATGCGCCGCCGGACACGCCTTCACGGGTGAAGGAACGATTCTGCATCAGTGGACCTGGCCGCCAAGGCCCGAGAAGAACGCCACGATTCCGTTCGCCGCGCCGATCAGCAGAGCGGCGCCCGCGCTGACCAGTACGCCCTTCTTGCCGTTGGCCTCGGCCTGGTGGCCGCCCGAGTGGTGGCCCCAGGCCCACACTCCGGCGCTCACCGCGAGCGCGCCGACGATCGCGATGATCCCGAACAGGTTGATCGAGCCCATCACCTGCTTGAGAACCGAGAGGCCGGGCAGGCCGCCCTCGTTCGGGGTGATGCCGGGGTCGAAGGCGAGCTGCGTGGCCGCGTTCGCGAGAAACATGGGTACTCCAGTTCGAATACGGGCGGGCGAAGGCCCGGAGGGACAGAGGGGAAAGGGAGGGAGGGGAGAAGCGCCGGTCAGACGACGCGGCGGGCGGCGAGAATCTGTGGCCGCCATTCGGCGAGGGTCGAGATCTTGACCACGTCGCCTGTGTGCGGGGCCTGAACGATCAGGCCGCCGCCGATGAACATACCGACGTGCTCGGGCACTTGGGCTGCTCCCTCGGTGAACAGCAGATCACCGGGCTTCAACGAGTCCACCGTCACCGGCTGGCCCTCGCCGACCTGGGTGTAGGTCGTTCGCGAGAGCGTGACCCCGGCCGCCCGGTAGGACGCCTGCATCAGCGAGGAGCAGTCACACCTGCCCATCGGGTCGGCGCCATGGGGATCGTTGCAGTTGCCGCCCCACTGGTACGGGGTGCCCAACTGGCCGAGCGCCCAACGGATCGCGGTCTGGATCTGCGGGGGAGCGTCGGTCGGGATCGTGTACCCGGCCGGGAGCGAGCCCGCCGGAATGGTCCCGAAGTTGCTGCCGTCGGCGCCCGACCCGCAGCCGTCGGTGCTCGGTGAGGGGCTCGCGGTGCCTCCGCCCGAAGGAGTCGGCGCCGGGGTCGGGCTCCCACCAGGTGGCGGTGAGGCGGTGCCGGTGGGGGTGAGCAGCGGCTCGATCGCCTTCTGCAGCGCGGTCGCCAGCGGTTCCCACTTCGCGTACGCGTCGGGGAAACCGCTGCGCTGCACCGCCTGCGCGGCCTGGGTGACGGTCATCGACTGCCAGCCGCTGACCTGCTGGAGCGCCTCGTAGAACTTCGTCGAGGCGTACACCGGCTGCATGATCTGCGCCGCCGTTCCCCAGCCCTGCGAGGGCCGCTGCTGGAACAGGCCCAGCGAATCACGGTCCCCGTAGTTGATGTTCCGAAGTCCGCTCTCCTGGAGCGCCGTTGCCAGGGCGACGATCTGCCCGCGGGCGGGGATATGCATCGCGACACCGGTGGCCTGGATCGTCTTGGCGTTCGGGATCTGCTCGTCCGGCTTGTCCAGCCCGGCCACGTTCGGCGCCGACAGCGGGCTGGAGCCCTTGAGGATCGACTCCACCTGTGCCGCGACGGCGGAACTGTCCACTCCCTGCGCGCCGCCGGGCGGACACGAGGCGGACGCGGCCGATGCGTTGCCCGCGCCGACGATCACCACCGGCAGGGCGAGCAGCAGCGGGCCGCAGGCGAGGACACCGACGAGCGCGCCGGCGGTCTTCTTCACGGCCGCCGCCGATCGCCGAAGCGGTACAGGGCAGTTGGCGGGGAACTATGAGGGCACGGGTGTGCCAGGGCATGCTGCATCGCAGCGGCTCCTTGCGGGATTCGTAGGAGGGCGCGGTGCCGGACTCTCGTGCGAAGAAGTCACCGGCACCGCGCCGGTCGTGAAACCGCCCTCGCTCAGGGCGGGCCCGGGTCAGAGGAGTTGGTAGCTCCCGGACGCCGGTCTCGGGTCACGCGCGGCAGCCAGCCGCGCTCGTAATCTCAGCCGGAACACGGAGGTACTCCTCGGAATCGGGGGAAGGAAGATGCCGCCCGCGTGGCTCCGCGAGACAGGGCAGCACAGGGCAACACGCGCCGGGCCCAAGCCCGTTCGGCCTGCTGCCGGGTTGGCATGGCGAGACAGTAGACGCGAAAGTCGGCCGCACCAAACGACCCCCGAGCAGGCCCGGCACCTGCGTCGCCGCTCGTTAGGTACGGCCGCCGATCGCCGCTACCTTCCTCGACATCCCCGCTCCCGGCGGCTGCCGCCAGGCGCCGCCCGGAGCGGGCCCAACCACGCCCTGAAGGAAGAACCCATGAGCTACAAGCTGCACCGAGGCGACGCTCTCACCGTCCTGAAGTCCCTGCCCGACGAGAGCGTCAACGCGGTGATCACTGACCCGCCGTACAACAGCGGCGGCCGGACCAGCTCCGAGCGCACCAGCCGCGACGCCCGCGCCAAGTACGTGACCTCCAACTCCGCGCACGACCTGAAGACCTTCCCCGGCGAGAACCGCGACCAGCGCTCGTACCGCTCCTGGCTCACCGACCTGCTGACCGAGGCATACCGGGCGAGCACCGAGCACTCGGTCGCGATGGTCTTCTCCGACTGGCGGCAGGAGCCCACCACCAGCGACGCGCTGCAGATGGCCGGGTGGACGTGGCAGGGCACCATCCCGTGGATCAAGCCCGCCAGCCGTCCGCGCAAGGGCGGCTTCAAGCAGTCCACGGAGTTCATCATCTGGGGCGTCAAGGGCACCCTCGACAACAGCCGGGACCTCTACCTGCCCGGCCACTTCATCGCCAGCCAGCCCCGCAGGGACCGGGTCCACATCACCCAGAAGCCGCTGGAGATCATGCAGCAGCTCGTCCAGATCTGCCCCGAGAACGGCACCGTCCTCGACCCGTTCACCGGAAGCGGCTCGACCGGCGTCGCCGCCCTGCGCGAAGGCCGGCGATTCGTCGGAGCCGAACTCTCGCCGCACTACGCCGACGTCGCCGAGCAGCGCCTGCGCGCCGAGCTGACCAAGGACGACTTCGTCCTCGCCGGACCGGAGGCGTGACGGTGAGAACCTCGGACAGCCGGCACCGACCGGCCTGCAGACCCACAAGGGCGGCTGGAGCATCAAGCTCCAGCCGCCCTCGCCGTTTCGTCAGGCCGCCTGAACCGCCCGCTCGATCAGCGGTCCCGCCTTCGTCAGGTCGGCCGCCGAGGCGATCCGCACCTCCAGGTCACCGGTGCCCAGGTGCCCGATCCCGCGCATGTCGCGCGTGAAGCCCTCCTCCAGCTCGACCGTGTCCGGGTCCAGGCGCAGGTACACCAGGATCACCCGGTGCGAAACCGAAGGCCGGAAGATCACGCTGGCCACGTTCTGCAGCCGTCGGTACGCGATGTAGTGCTTGAGGACGACGGTCTCCACCTCGCCCGACGCGGTGAGCACTTCGTCCAGCTCGCCGTACAGATCCCGGAGACACTCCGGTACGTCGGCAAGGACCGGCAGCTCGGCCGCCTCGACGGCAGCCGCCGGCACCGAAGACGTGGTCGATCTGCGCATGCCCGCCGAGCTGACGGCGGCGGAGACCGGCTCGACCCGCTGGAGGCTCAGCAGCCCGCCGTCGAAGATCCGGTAGCGGACCAGCTCGATCGGCCACTGCCGCCCCAGGTCACCAACGGCAACCCGGTCGTGGTGCGAGAACCCGGCCGCGATGCACAGCGCCCGGGGAGCACGCCAGTCGACAGACTCGGCCGCCTCCGGGCCCAGCTTCTCCCTGACGAGGGCCTCGAACTCGTGGCGGCCGCTCTTCACCCAGGTGAGGTAGGAGACGGCCTGCGAGACGACCCCGCTGTCGTTGCCCTTCTTGAACTCGATCACGACCGGCGCGCCGTTCTCGTCCAGACCCAGCGAGTCCACCCGGCCCCGGTGCCACGGACCGGTCGGGTACTCCGACGCCAGGAACCGGACGCCGAGCATGGCCTCCATGCTGGCCTCCACGCGGCGCTGCAGCTGCACCTCCAGCGCCACCGTCGAGCTGCGCAGCTCCACGTCCTGGCCGTCCGCCCCGAGCCGGAACACCTTCAGGTCAGCCACCCACGCCCCCTTCGCACGACCGTACGGAGGAACCAATCCAGAAGAGGAGCGACGTATTCCTCCTCACTCCTGTTCCTTTGGCTCAGGAGCCGGTGGCGCGCACTCATCGTCGGGTGGTGGCGGCGGTCGGGGCGGTTGGCTGACCGGACGGGACGCCGGCCGAGCCCTCTTTGGCAGTGGCGGCACCTCCCCGGGTCGGTTTGTAGCGTGCCGACAAGACCTCGCTAACTGTCCACCGGCTGTCCACCGGTCCCGCCGGGAGCTGTCTCGGTGGACAGCCGGTGGACGGACGCCTTTGGACGGTGCAACATGGGGTAGCACGGGTCAACCTGCCGCACGTGCTCTGATCAGGCAAAACGTCACGAGACGGCACGCAGGGCTTCGGCGAAGTCGCAGGATGTCCGATTCATGAGGATATGGCCTTAAGAGGTGAGAGGCATTCACGGGTACGGACGTCCAGCCCGAGACCCAGCCTTACGGCAGCTTCAAGCTGTCGATCAGTTGCACCTGGGGATCCCACGCCGCCGGGCGTTCGCTCACCGATCCACGCCAGGGGCAGCCAGCCTCAATCCATGCAGCTCGCGCGGCCATGACCCCTGCATTCGAGGCGTCCTCGTAGCCGAACTCGATGAAGCAGCAGCTGCAGATTGCGAACGACGGCGTCAGTCCGTCTGGACCCCAGGGGTCGAATCCCTGATCGAGCCCGCATACGGGGCAATGTGCTCCTGGCCTCGGTGTCCTCGTCACAGGCTGATGCTACGCGCCGCCGGACCCGGTCGCTGATGGTTGCCTGGGTGAGGCAGGCACGGCTTCCAAGATCATGGAGTTCTCTACGCCCCGTGATCCAAGTGGAAGACCGTGCCTGTCGACGCATCATCTCTGATCTCGCCTGCTCTTGACCAGCTCCGCGAGCAACCCGAGGTTGCTCTTGCCGAGGTTCCGGGGCTGTTGGAGCGGCTGGCCGCGGTGCCGGACCCTCGTGATCCGCGCGGGGTGCGACACGCGTTGGCCGCCGTGCTCGCGCTGACCGCGTGCGCCGTGTTGGCCGGGGCGACCTCGCTTCTGGCGGTGGGCGAATGGATCGCCGACGCCCCAGCCCAGGTGCTGGAGCACCTCGGCGTCCGCCCCGATCCGCTGATGCCCGAACGGCTCCTGCCTGCCGAATCGACGGTCCGTCGGCTGCTGGCCCGCATCGACGCCGACGCACTCGATCGGGCCGTCGGCCGCTGGCTCGCAGACCGCCGACGTGCGACCACCGGCCTACGCGGCCTGGCGGTGGATGGCAAGAGCCTGCGCGGCGCCGCCAAGGCCCATGGCCGCAAGATCCACCTCCTCGCCGCGATGGAGCACACCACCGGCCTGGTCCTGGCCCAATTGGACGTCGGTGAGAAGACGAACGAGATCACCTGCTTCCAGCCGCTGCTGGACACCGTCGCCGACGTTGCCGGCCTGGTCGTCACCAGCGACGCGATGCACACCCAGCGCGAGCACGCCGAGTACCTCCTCGGTCGACGCGCCCACTACGTCGTGATCGTTAAGGGCAACCAGAAGAACCTTCGCAAGCAGCTCAAGTCCCTTCCCTTGAAGCACATCCCGCTCCAGGGCCGCACCAAGGACAGCGGCCACGGACGCTCCGAGATCCGCCGGATCAAGGCCGCCACGGTGAACAACCTGCTGTTCCCCGGCGCCCGGCAGGCCATCCAGATCAAGCGTCGCCGCACCGACCGCAAGACGGGCAGGATCACCATCAAGACCATCTACGCCGTCACCAGCCTCACCACCAAACAGGCCACCCCAGCCCATCTCGCGAGGCTGGTCCGCGACCACTGGACCATCGAGGTCCTGCACCACGTCCGGGACACCACGTTCGCGGAGGACGCCTCCCAGCTGCGGACCGGTAGTGCGCCACGCCCGATGGCGACATTGCGCAACTTGGCCATCGGCGCCGTGAAGCGGACCGGCGTCACGAACATCGCCGCCGCCCTCCGCCGTAACGCCCGCGACCCGCAGAGACCACTCGGACTCCTCGGACTCGCGTGATCACAAACCGGACATCACCCGACTACGCCGAAGCCCTGACCGTGCCGCCGCCGCGGAAGGCCGATGACCAGCGGCTTCCGGGAGGCGATGAATCACGATGCGTCCCGGTGTGGTCGACGGATAGCCTGCCGTCCAGTACGGGACGAGCGACAGGTGGGGAACATGCGCATCACGGCTCCGGAGGGGATGCCGCGCCCGGCGGGCGGAGACGGGTACGAGCTGTTGGAGGCGCTGTTCTGGCACATGTCCGACAGCGGCGAATGGCCGACATTCGACACGCTGGACCGGACCCTGAACCGGAAAGGCATTGAATACGAGGTCGCGGTGCAGCAGTTGCCCGACGATCTGGTGTGGGGGATCGACACGAGACGCGGTGCTCTGCCGCAGAGCCACCAGCAGATCCAGCTCACCCCCGCCGGGCTGGCGAACTGCGAATCGGGTGGACCTGTGATCAGAGCAATGTTGCTGCTCCTGGAGCAGGCAGTAGGGGTTGAGAACGGCTGGGAGCCGGCCTTGGACCCAAAGCGCGGCGTAAGGCCGTCCATCGACTTCAACGCTTTTGTGGCGGGTCGCGACCCGAACACCATCGACGCTGACGTGATCGTCTTTGCCGCGAAGGTGTCCGTCACGGAACCTTGGTGCGTCAACCTGAGCTTTGGGGAGGGGCCGGAGTCGTGGGCTATCTCCTTCGACAGGCAGGTCAGGAAGTTTGCCGGGATCGGCGTCAATGATCTGCGTGGCTACTGGAAGCGCCGCCAGCAGGTCCTCGGGCGCACCGAGACATCGACCGCCACAGAGACGGCAAGCAGCAGTCTCGTCATGCCCGAACCTGCCCCGATGGCCGGGCAGGGTGACGAAGAGCTCTCACTCACCTGCCTTCTGCATCCGGCGATCACCGCTGTGTCCGCCCGCCGCTTTGAGACTGGGCACTACGCCGATGCGGTGTTTGCGGCGTTCAAGGCTGTCGAGTACCGAGTCCAGCTGCTTATGGGCTCAACAGAGATCGGCGAGAAGCTGATGGGCATCGCCCTCGGCACGAACGCCCCGCGGCTAGTCGTGACCCGCTCGACGGGCGCTTCGCTGCCCAGCGAGCAGAGCGGCATGCGGGACCTCTTCAAAGGGGCCATGCAGGCGCTCCGGAATCCGCGCGGTCACGGGGCGGACGAGTCGGACGATCGCGAGGAGGCACAGGAAACCCTGATGCTGGCCAGCTGGCTGATGCGTCGCCTCGACATCGCCGAGGCCGTCCAGACGGCGGCCAACCCTGTCGTGCCGTAGCGTCGTACGGATAACCGTCCTTCTCTGTGGCGGGGTCGGACGGATACAGCAGAGTCCCCGGAGACGCTTGGCGGTGTCACTCCGGGGGCTTTGCGTTGCCATCGGCGTGCGATCTCAGGTCGCGCGGCGGCGCGTATCCGTCCTCGCTCACACTTCCCCGAGAGGAACACTCGGGTCGGCCAAACGATCGGCGTTCACCGCCCGCTTCGACCGGATGAGTTCGCGGATCGGGTCGGTAACGTCCCCGACATTCATGTTCATCCCGGCGAGGACGCGGCCGTCCTTGAGCCAGAAGGCGATGAACTCGTTGGCCTCCACGTCCCCTCGGAACACGACCCGGTCGTAGCCGTCGGGCTCGACGTAGCCGAGGTATTCCATGCTCAGCTTGTCCCGCGAGGCCACCGGCTCGTTAGGATGCCGGGGTGTCCACTCGGCATCGGTGAAGAAGTACGGGACGCGGTCGTACCCGGCGTCGTCCCCGCCGAGCATCGCGCGGGCGGCGGTCTGGGGCTGGTTGACGGCGTTGGCCCAGTGCTCGACGCGGATGTGGCGGGCGAACAGCGGGTGGTAGGCGTTGGCGACGTCGCCGGCCGCGTAGACGTCGGGGGCGGAGGTGCGCAAGTGCTCGTCGGTCGTGATGCCGTTGTCGGTCTCCAGGCCGGCGGCCTCGGCGAGGGCCGTGGCGGGCGCGATGCCGATGCCCACGATGACGACGTCGGCCGGGACGGTGCTGCCGTCGCCGAGCCGGACGCCCGTCACCGTGCCGTCGGCGCCGGTGAGTTCCTCGACGCGGACCTCGAAGCGCAGGTCGACGCCGTGCGAGCGGTGCAGGTCGGCGAAGACCTGGGCGACCTCGCGCCCGAGCACGCGCAGCAGCGGGAGTTCGGCGGCCTCCAGCACGGTGACCTCGGCGCCCGCCTCCCGGGCCGCGGCGGCGGTCTCCAGGCCGATCCAGCCGGCGCCGATCACCACGACCCGGGCGCCCGGGCGCAGCGCCGCCTTGATCCGGTCGCTGTCCTCGACCCGGCGCAGGTAGAGCACGCCGTCCTGGTCGGCGCCGGGCACCGGCAGGCGGCGCGGCACCGAGCCGGTGGTGAGCAGGAGTTTGGCGTACTCGATCCGCCCGTCGTCGGCGAGGGTGACGGTGTGCGCGGCGGGGTCGATCGCTGAGACGGCCGTGCCGAGGCGCAGCGTGATGTCGTTCTCGGCGTACCACTGCGGCGGGTGGACGTAGATCTTCTCGCGGGGCGTCTTGCCGAGCAGGTAGCCCTTGGACAGCGGCGGCCGCTCGTACGGGCGCTCGTGCTCCTCGCCGATCAGGACGATGCCGCCCCGGTGCCCGGCCTCGCGCAGCGCCTGCGCGGCCTTGGCCCCGCCGAGCGACGCGCCGACGATGACGATCGGCCGCTCACGTCCGCTGTCGTCCGCGGTTCCCATGCTGAACTCCTCGCTCTCCGGCCCGGATCGACGGCCAGCCTGCCGCCTCGCCGGTGGCCTGTCGAGACCGCGCCGGGCGCGCCGCCACCGGCTCCCCCGTTCGGGTGAAGTCAGGTGAGGGGCGTGGCCTACGGTTGTGTCGCGTCGCGGACCAGGGCGGTGTCGGTGAATTGCTCGAAACGCACGATGCGGCCGCCGCGCACCACGAAGTGGTGGGCGACGCGCACCGCGAGGGGTTTGCCGGTGGTCTTGTGGACGGCCGTGTAGCGGGCCAGGACGACGACGTTCTCGCCGTCCACGACGTAGGTGTCGTCGTGGGCCGTCCAGTCGTGCCACTCGGCGGCGAGGCGTTCCATCACGTTGCCGGTGACGCCCTTGGGGGTGCGGTAGGTGCCGGCGAGGGGGAAGCCGGCCATCTCCGTCCACTCGATGTCGTCGGCGAGGGTGGCGCGCAGGGCGGCGAGGTCGCCGCGGGCGGAGGCGAGGTACTGGCGGCGGACGACGTCGGCGGGGGCGGCGGACTCGTTGAACGCGGCGGTCCCGCGCGGGATCTCGATCATCGTGGCTCAGCCCCAGGTCGTCTCGCCCATGGCGACCTTCGTGCCGAGGTCGACGGCGATCGCCAGGCCGAGGTCCGGGAAGCGCTTCTCCAGGGCCTGTTCGGCCGCGGCGGCGTCCGGGGAACGGCCGATCTCGGTCTCGAAGGCGCGCAGGTAGTCGCGGGTGTGGAAGACGGAGGTGAGGTTGGTGGGCGCGCCGGCGGTGCGGTGGCCGGCCGCGACGAACTGCGGTTCCAGCGCCTCGATGCCGTCCAACAGGTCGATCCAGGCCGCCCGTTGCTCGGGGGCGGGGGTGTCGGCGGTCCACACGTGCAGGCCCTCGAACAGCAGCACGCCGCCGAGGACGGCGTGGTGGTGGTGCTGCCACAGGTAGTGCCGGTCGGGCAGGTGGAAGTCGGCGCCGCGCAGTTCGAACCGGTGGCCCTCGAAGACGAGTTCGTCGCCGTGCAGGGGCTCGGGCCGCACGAGCCGGGTGGGCAGCTCGGGGCCGAGGTGCGCCCAGGCCCCGAGCTTGGCCTCGTAGGTGTCCTGGATGTGCTGGACGGTGGACGGGGTGGCGAGGAAGCGGGCCTCGGGGAAGGCGTCCTGGACCTCCTGCGCGCCGAAGTAGAAGTCCGGGTCGCCGTGGCTGACGAACACCGTGGTGAGCCGCTTGCCGGTGGCCCGGATCCGTTCGGCGAGGCGGCGGCCGTCGGAGCGGGTGAAGCCGGCGTCCACCAGCAGGGCGTCGTTCGGGCCGGTGACGAGGACGGAGGTCTTGTTGAGGGAGCTGTCCGGGCTGTCGATGACCTCGAAGTCGAGCGCGCTCATGCGCCCGCCTCCCTTCGGTCGGCAGGCGCTTCGCGCAACACGCACCTCTCGATGATTTGCT
Source organism: Kitasatospora sp. NPDC057936 (assembly GCF_042887525.1). Taxonomy (NCBI): domain Bacteria; kingdom Bacillati; phylum Actinomycetota; class Actinomycetes; order Kitasatosporales; family Streptomycetaceae; genus Kitasatospora; species Kitasatospora sp. NPDC057936. The sequence goes on along the minus strand of NZ_JBHVPD010000019.1, from coordinate 32,031 downwards.
CGCTTCGCTCGCTCATGCATCTTCCTTCCGGGGACAGGCGTCGCGCCCAGGATCGGTGCTCGGCGGCCCGCCCGCATCCCGGGAAGGGCCGCCGCGGCCGGCGTCACTCCGCGGGTCCCAGCCGCAGCACCGCCACCGCCCCCGCGAGCGTGGCGACCGCCAGCGTGGACCACAGCACCCCGGGCCCGGCCGCCAGCAGGGCCGTCAGCACCGCGGGTGCCGCCGCCCTGCCCACGCCCATCGACAGCTCCCAGCGGGCCAGCGCCCGCCCGAGCAGGTGCGGCGGCGCCACGGCCGCCACCAGGGCCGTGCCGGAGCCGGTGTAGAGGATCTCGCCCAGCGTGAACAGCACCGCGACCACCGCGATGCCCGCCGCGCCCGGCGTGCCGCCCAGCGAACCGGCCGCCCAGAAGCCCAGGAACGACAGCGACAGCGCGAACCCGGCGGCCGCCATGACCACGCGCCGCGGCCGGTGCGCGAGGCGCAGCACCAGGGCCAGCTGGAGTGCGAGCACCAGCACCGTGTTGCCCACGAAGACGCCGGACGACCACGCGGGCGAGGCCTGGAGGTGCAGCACGAGCAGCGCGGGCAGGGCCACCTCCAGCACGTCGAAGCAGAAGGCGTACGGCACGTTGGCGAGGCTGAGCAGGGTGATCCGCCGCATCGGCGTGCGGGGGCCGGCCTGCGGAGCGCCGACGGGAGCGGAGGGAGCGGGCGGAGCCGTCACCCGCAGCGAGCGGACGAGGGCGGCGGCGCCGAGGCACGTCACGCCCGTCACGCCCGCGAGCAGCCGGATCGCGCCCTCGCCGCCGGTCACCGCGACGGTGGCCAGCAGCGCGCCCGCGCCCATCCCGGCGTTGCGCAGCGAGCGCCCGGCGGCCAGCGCCGCGTCCCGCAGCCGGCCCTCGGTCAGGGTGCTGACCACGGCGGCGTGGGTGGCCGGCCAGGACTGGCTGCCCACGCCGATCAGCACGGCCGCCGCCGTGAAGCCGGGCAGTCCGCCGGCCGCGAGCAGCGCGAGCGCGCCCAGCGACCGCACCGCGAGCGTCGCCGCGGCCGGCAGGGTGCGGGCGCCCCGGTCGATCCACCGGCCGGTCAGCGGCACCACCATGAGGCCCACGACCATGCCGAGGGTCATCGCGAGGCCGGCCCCGCCGGCGGTCAGGTGCAGCACCTCGATGCCGTAGAGCAGCAGGAACGGGCGCAGCAGGCCGGTGCCCACCGCGTCCACGAGCAGGGCGGCGGCGTAGCGGGGCCCGCCGGCGGCGGTGAGCAGGGTGAGGAGGGCGGACGGGCCGCGGCGGCTCGTGCCGACCGGCGGCGCGGGCGGCTCACCGGCCCGGGCGGCGGCGTGGTCGTGGACGGACTTCTCCTGGATCAGGCTCATGGCCGACACCGTGCGCCCCGGCCGGCCGCCGGGGCACGTCGATTGACGGTTCGCGTCAATCGACGGCGGGGTGCATCAGGCCTGGTGGGAGGATTCCTTCCGTGAGCTTGACCATCGACATCACCGGACTGCCCGACGAGCGCCTCGTCTTCACGCCGTCCCCGCTCGCCGAGCTGAACGCGATGCTGCACGTCCTCGCCGAGCCCGGGCACCACCCCGCGCTGCACGGCTGGGCCTCCTCCACGGCCGCGACGATCCCGCCCGAGCTGTCGGAGCGGCTGCTGGAGGCGGACTTCCTCTGGCGCTCCTCCCGTGCGGACTTCCTCGTGCCCGGCCTGCCCGGCGCCACCCTCGCGGAGGAGCTCGACGCCGTCGACCGGGTCGACGACGAGCTGTACGTCACCGCCGCGCTCATCACCACGTGCGGCTCCTCCAGGCTCACCCGGCGGATGGCCTCCCCGCTGAGCGATCCCGTCGCGAACGAGCGGGCCCGCGAGCTCGCCCTCGCCCGCGGCCCCCGTCAGGCCGCGTTCGCGGACCGGCTGCTGGCCGACCCGCCCGCCGTGCGCGCCCTGGTGCGGCGGATGCTGGAGGACTGCGGGTCGGCGTTCTTCGCCGACGCCTGGCAGCGCGTCCTGCCCGACCTCGCCGCCGACGCCCGGCGCAAGGCCGACCTGGTGCGCCTGCGCGGCGCCGGCGAGGCGCTCGCGGCGGTATCGCCGTCCGTCGCGCTGGAGCAGGGCGCGGACGGCCGGCGCCGGATCGTCGTCGACAAGCTCCAGGACAACGCCACCAGTGGGGTGGCGAGCGGGGGAGTGACGTTCATCCCGACCGCGTTCGGCCGTCCGCACCTGCTCGTCGTGCACGCCCCGGGCTGGCGGCCGGTCGTCCAGTACCCCGTGGCCGAGGCCGGGCTGCCGGAGCCGGTCTCGCTGGCGCTCGTCCAGCAGCGGCTGGAGGCGCTCGCCCACCCGATCCGGCTGCGCCTGGCCCGGACGATCGCCCGCGGCCCGCACACCACCGGCGAACTCGCGGCCGCCTGGCAGCTCTCGGCCCCCGAGGTCTCCCGCCACCTCGCCGTGCTGCGCAAGGCCGGACTGCTGGTCACCCGGCGGCGCGGGCGGTACATGCTGTACGAGCTCGACCTGGCCGGCAGCGCCCGGCTGGGCTCCGACCTGCTGGAGGCCGTCCTGCGGTGACCGGGGGAACGGTGACCAGGGGGAACACGGCCGTGGCGGCCCGCGTTCGTCGGGCATGACCCGTGACACGTCCTCGACCACTCCCGAGATCCTCCGTTACACCGCCTTCGCGACCCGCCCGGAGGGCGGCAACCCGGCCGGCGTCGTCCCGGACGCCACCGGGCTGTCCGACGGGCGGATGCTCGCCATCGCCGCCGAGCTCGGCTACTCGGAGACCGCCTTCCTCACCCCCGGCACCGGCCGGGGCGCCTACGCCGTCCGGTACTTCAGCCCGCTCGCCGAGGTGCCGTTCTGCGGGCACGCGACCGTGGCCTCGGCCGTCGCCCTCGCCGCGCGCACCGGCCCCGGGCGGTTCGTCTTCAGCACCGCGGTCGGGGAGGTCCCGGTCGAGGTGGCAGCGGACGCGGACGGCGTGCTGCGCGCCACCCTCACCAGCGTCGAGCCGAAGGTCGAGGACGTGAGCGAGGGCGACGTCGCCGAGGCGCTCGCCCTCCTCGGCTGGGCCGCCGCCGATCTGGACCCGGACCTGCCGCCCCGCGTCGCCTACGCCGGGGCCCGTCACCTCGTGCTCGCCGCCGCCACCCGCGACCGCCTGGCCCGCCTCGCGTACGACTTCGACGGCCTCGCCGCCTACATGACGGCCCGGGACCTGCTGACCCTCCAGCTGGTGTGGCGGGAGAGCGCGCACGTCTTCCACGTCCGCGACCCGTTCCCCGTCGGCGGCGTGGTGGAGGACCCGGCCACCGGCACGGCCGCCGCCGCGTTCGGCGCCTACCTGCGCGAGCTGGGCGCCGTCGGCGCGCCGGCCGTCCTGACGCTCCACCAGGGCGAGGACCTCGGCCGCCCGGGTCTGCTGCACGTCGAGCTGCGCGAGGGCGACGCCCGCGTCCGCGTCTCGGGCGCCGCCGTCCCGATCCGGTAATCCCGGGTTCCCACCCGACCGGTCGGTCGGCACAATGCGCCCCGGTTTTTATCCAATGGCCCGAGGGGTGTCAATGGCGGCCGACCGGCAAATATTTTCCGGTGCACCCGGCGCATACCGGTCTGTCCGTTTTGCGAGGCGGCAAATAGTTTCCGGTTGACAGTCGTTCCGGGGTATTGAATTCTTTGGATCAATGCTTCCGTTCGCTGAGCGGCGTTGCCCTTTCCCCCAATGACCCCGATGGTCCCGAATGACGTCGTCATTCCGGGTGGCTTCGCCTTGCATTTTTGTACCGCAATCCGACAAGGAAACCGGCGTGCACACTTACCTGAACCTCAAGAAGTCCGCGCGGATCAGCCACGACTTCTGGGAGGTCACCTCCGAGGCCGGGATGTTCGACATCGTGGTGTCCGGCCTCGGTGACGGGCGGCACCGGGCGCTGGCCGACGGCCACGAGTTCGTGAACATGTCCTCCTACTCCTACCTCGGCCTCGACACCCACCCCCGGATCGTGCGGGCCGCCGCCGACGCAGTGCTCGCCGAGGGCGCGCTCAACAGCTCGACCTCCCGCATGCGCATCCGCTTCGGTTCGCTGCGCGACGCCGAGACCGCGCTGTCCGAGCTGTTCGACGTCGAGGCCGTCACCGTCGCCTCGTGCGCCGCCGCGGCCTGGGCGAGCCTGCCGCTGCTCGCCTCCGGACTGCTCACCGACGACGTGCCGCCGCTGATGGTCTTCGACAAGAACGCGCACTTCTGCCTCAACGCGCTCAAGCCCGCCGTCGCCGACGAGGCCGAGATCGTCACCATCGCGCACAACGACATGGCGGCCCTGGAAGACCTCTGCCGCAAGCACCCGCAGGTCGCCTTCGTCGCCGACGGCGTCTACAGCACCGGCGGCGCCGCCCCGATCGCCGAACTGCTGCGCCTCCAGGAGAAGTACGGGCTGTTCCTGTTCTTCGACGAGGCACACGGCGTCTCCACCGTCGGCGAGCGCGGCCGCGGCGCCGTCCTGGAGGAGATGGCCGCACGCGGCGGCATGAACGACCGCACGCTGATCATCACTTCGCTCAACAAGGGCTTCGGCGCGTCCGGCGGGGCGATCTTCCTCGGCCGCAACGGCGATCAGAAGCGCCGTGACACCGCGCTGCGCAACGGCGGCCCGCTGATGTGGTCGCAGCGCATCAACACCGCCGGCTTGGGCGCCGTCATGGCCTCCGTCGAACTGCACCGCTCCCCGGAGCTGAAGGAGCTCCAGCTGCGGCTGCAGGACAACATCTCCCTCTTCGACTCGCTCGTGGACACCTCGTTCAGCGGCGACGGCCTGCCGATCCGCTTCGTGGACATCGGCTCCGAGGAGGCCACCATCCGCCTCGCCGGGGAGCTCCTGAAGCGCGGCTACTACACCTCGCCGATCTTCTTCCCGGTCATCGGCCGCGGCAAGGCCGGCCTGCGCCTGATGCTGCGCGCCAACATGGCCGAGGCGGAGATCCGGGACTTCTGCACCGCCCTCAACGACGGCCTGCGTGCCGAGGGCCTGGCAGCCAAGGCCGCAGGCGCCCAGGAGCAGCGCCGATGACCGTCCTGCAGTCCCACGTCGACACCTCCTCCGAGGCGTTCCGCCGCAACTCGGCGGCGTTCGACGAGAAGCGGCAGGTCATCGCGCGGGCCAGGGCCACCGCCGTGGCCGGCGGCGACGAGCGCTCGCGGCGGCGCCACACCGAGCGCGGCAAGATGACCGCCCGTCAGCGCGTGCACCGGCTCCTGGACCCGGGCACGCCGTTCATGGAGCTGGGCCAGCTGGCCGGGCACGAGGTCTACGACGAGCACGTGCCCTCGGCCGCCCTGGTCACCGGCATCGGTGTGGTGAGCGGCCGGCCGGCCGTGATCTTCGCCAACGACGCGACCGTCAAGGGCGGCAGCTACTTCCCGCTGACCGTCGAGAAGCAGCTGCGCGCCCAGAACGTGGCCCGCGAGAACGGCCTGCCCTGCATCTACCTGGTCGACTCCGGCGGCGTCTACCTCCCGCTGCAGGAGCACCTGTTCCCGGGCGAGCACCACCTGGGCCGGATGTTCCGCAACATCGCCGAGCTGTCCGCCCTCGGCCTGCCGCAGATCGCCGCGGTCATGGGCAGCTGCACCGCCGGCGGCGCGTACATCCCCTCGATGTGCGACGAGACGGTGATCGTGCGCGGCACCGGCACGGTGTTCCTCGGCGGCCCGCAGCTCGTGCGCGCCGCCACCGGCGAGATGGTGGACGCCGAGACCCTCGGCGGCGCCGACCTGCACACCCGGGTCAGCGGCGTGGCCGACCACCTGGCCGAGGACGACGAGCACGCGCTCGCGATCGTCCGGGAGATCATGGCCCGCGACAGCCGCCCGGCACTCGCCCCGCCGCCGCGGGCCCCGCGCCCGCCGCTGTACGACCCGGCGGAACTGCCCGGCATCGTCAGCGCGACCCTGCGCGAGCACATCCCGGCCAGGGACGTCCTCGCCCGCCTCCTGGACGGCAGCGAGCTCGTCGAGTACCGCGCCCGCTACGGCCCGACGATCGTCTGCGGCACCGGCCACATCGGCGGCTACCCGGTGGGCGTCCTGATCAACGACGGCGTCCTCTTCCCGGAGAGCGCCCAGAAGGCCGCCAACTTCATCGAGCTGTGCACCCAGCGGGACATCCCGCTGCTGTTCCTGCACAACATCAACGGTTTCATGGTCGGCGCCGAGTACGAGGCCGACGGCATCGCCAAGCACGGCGCCAAGCTCGTCAACGCCGTCTCCACCGCCAAGGTGCCCAAGTTCAGCCTGGTCGTCGGCGGCAGCTACGGCGCCGGCAACCTCGCCATGTGCGGGCGCTCGATGGGCCCGCGGCTGATGGCGATGTGGCCGAGCGCCAAGTCCACGGTGGTCGGCGCCGAGCAGACCGCGACGGTGATGGCGCTCCTGCGCAGCGACCAGCTGGCGAAGGAGGGCAAGATCCTCTCCCCCGAGGAGGAGGAGTCGATCAAGCGCCCCATCATCGAGACCTACGAGCGGCAGTCCCACCCGCTCTACTACGCCGCCCGGATGTGGGTGGACGCCGTGGTGGACCCGACCGAGACCCGCGAATGGCTGGCGCTGTGCCTGGCCATGTCCGTCGACGCTCCCAAGCAGGAGACGCGCTTCGGCGTGTTCCGGATGTGATGACGAAATGATCAAACGAGTCCTGATCGCCAACCGCGGCGAGATCGCCCGGCGGATCGCCCGCACCTGCCGCCGCCTGGGCGTCGAGTACGTCGCCGTGCACTCCGACGCGGACCACCGCTCCGCCCACCTCGAAGGCGCCGTCGAACGCGTCCGGATCGGGCCGGCCGCGGCCGCCGAGAGCTACCTCGACGTCACCGCGCTCGTGGACGCGGCCTTACGCACCGGCTGCGACGCCGTCCACCCCGGCTACGGCTTCCTCTCCGAGCACCCCGGCTTCGCCGCGGCCGTCGCCGCCGCCGGGCTGGTCTGGGTCGGCCCCGACGCCGAGATGATCACGGCCATGGGCGACAAGTCGACCGCCCGCGCCCTGATGGCCGCCGCCGGCGTGCCCGTCCTGCCCGGCTCCGAGACCGCCACCGAATCGGCGGAGGCGATCCTCGCCGACGCCGAGCGGATCGGCTACCCCGTGATGCTCAAGCCCGTGGCGGGCGGCGGCGGCAAGGGCATGCGCGTCGTGCGCGCCGCCGCCGAACTGCCCGACGCCGTCGCCGAGGCCGTCCGGCTCGGCCGCAGCAGCTTCGGCGACGGCCGGCTGCTCGTCGAGCGCTACGTCGAGCGGCCCCGCCACCTGGAGGTCCAGGTCTTCGGCGACCGCCACGGCAACGTCGTCCACCTCTTCGAGCGCGAGTGCTCGCTGCAGCGCCGCCACCAGAAGGTCGTCGAGGAGGCCCCGGCCGCCAACCTGCCCGACGCCGTCCGCGCCGAGCTCCTGGAAGCGGCCGTCCGCGGCGCCCGTTCGCTCGGCTACGTCAACGCCGGCACCTTCGAGTTCATCGTCGACCCGGCCGACCGCTGCTACTTCCTGGAGGTCAACACCCGCCTCCAGGTGGAGCACCCGGTCACCGAGGAGATCACCGGCGTCGACCTGGTCGAGTGGCAGCTGCGCGTCGCCGACGGGCAGCCGCTCCCGCTCGCCCAGGACGAGATCACCGCCACCGGCCACGCCGTCGAGGTCCGCGTCTACGCCGAGGACCCGGCCGAGGGCTTCCGCCCCGCGCCCGGCCGCGCCGCCGCGGTGCGCTGGCCGGCCGGCGTCCGGGTCGAGGCCGCCTTCGACGACACCGCGACCGGCCACGGCACCGGCGCGGCCGGATTCGACGCGGGATTCGACACCGGCCTCGACGCCGGATTCGATGCCGGACTCGACCCCTTCGAGCCGGAGTTCGGCGGATCCGCCTTCACCGGCGGCGCCGAGGTGCCCGCCTTCTACGACCCCATGGTCGCCAAGCTGATCGCCCACGCGCCCGACCGCCCGGCCGCGCTGCGCCGCCTGGCCGACGCCGTCCGCGGCACCGCCCTGCTCGGCCTGACCACCAACCTGGGCTTCCTCGTCGAGCTCCTGCGGGCGCCCGCCGTCGTCGCCGGCCGGATGGACACCCACCTGGTGGACGCCCTGGTCGCCACCCCGGCGGAGGGCAGCACCACCCCGGCCGAGCGCGCCGAGGCCGCCGCCGCGTGCGCGGCCGCGATGCAGCTCCCGCCGCTCGACGGCGCCCCCGCCTCCCCCTGGCAGGGCACCGTCGGCCCGTCCGACCGCCGCCGGCTCGACCCGGTCGCGCCGTTCGGGCGGGTCGAACTGCGCCACGGCAGACGAACCCTGGGCGTCGGCCTCACCGCCCGCCGCGGCGCGAGCGTCGAGGTGCAGGTCGAGGGCCGGCCGTTCACCGTCGCCGCCACCGCCGTGCCCGGCAGCCCGGGCCTGTTCCGCGGGACCGTCGACGGCCTCGCCTGGACGGGCCTGCGCACCGCGGCCGGCTGGGAGCTCGGCATCGACGGGCACCGGGTGGCCCTGGCCGACCGGAGCGTCGCCGGCGCGGGCGCCGCGGCCGCCGACAACGCCGTCAAGACGCCGATGCCGGGCACCGTGGTCGGCCTCCTCTGCGAGGTCGGCGACCGGGTCGAGGAGGGGGCCGCCCTCGTCGTCGTCGAGGCGATGAAGATGGAGAACCGCATCCTCGCGCCCTTCACCGGCGTCGTCACCGCGATCACGTGCGCCGTGCGCGACCTGGTCGCCACCGAGCAGGTCCTGGTCGAACTCGCGCCCGCCGACGACGACGCCTGACCCACGCACCACCCACCCCCTGGAGCAAGGAGCCCTCGCATGTCCGCAGGAACCGACCCCGCCACGCTGTTGCTGGTCGGCGGGGTACGGGCGGTGTCGCTCGGCCTCGACATGGCGGAACTCGCCCTCGACCAAGCCCACGAGCGGGGGCTGCGCACCCACCTCACCAACCAGGAGGCGGTGCTCGCCGCCACGGAGGCGGTGACCGGCCGGGCCGGCGCCGTCTCGGCGGTGGACTTCACCGTCCCCGGCGAGACGGCCGCCTGGGCGCGCCGCCAGGTCGCGGACGGTACCCGGTTCGACGCCGTCCTCGCCCTCCAGGAGATGGCCCAGGTCGCCGCCGCCGACACCGCCGAGGCCCTCGCGCTGCCGGGCAACCCGCCGGAGGCCGTCCGCCGCGTGCGCACCAAGGACGCCTGCCGCGAGGCGCTCGCCGCGGCCGGCTTCCGCCAGCCCGCCGTCCGCCTCTGCGCCGGCACCGACGAGGCCGCGGCCTTCCTCGCCGCGTCCACCGGGCCCTGGATCGTCAAGCCCCGGGACGCGATGGGCAGCACGGGCGTGAGCCGGATCACCGGCCCGGACGGGCTGGCGGACGCCGTCGCCCTGCTGCCCGGCACCGGCCCGTTCCTGGTCGAGGAGTTCGTCGAGGGCGCCGAGTACAGCGTCGAGGGGCTCTTCCTCGACGGCGCGCCGGTCGTCCTCGCCGTCACCGAGAAGGAGAAGGTCGAGCCGCCGTTCTTCGTCGAGGTCGGCCACATCCTCCCGGCCGAACTCCCGGACGCGCGGCGGACGGAGATCGAGCGGACGGTCGCGGCGGCGCTCGACGTCCTCGGCCTGCGCCGCGGCGCCTTCCACGTCGAGCTCTGGCTCGGCCCCGACGGCATCGTGCTCGGCGAGGTCCACAACCGCTACGGCGGCGACTGGATCCACCGCATGCTCGGCCACGTGATCCCCGGGTTCCAGGTCTACGGCCTCATCTACGACGACCTGCTCGGCCTCCCGCGCGAAGCGGCCGACCTGACGCCGGTCCGGGCCGCCGCCGCCCGCTACCTCGCCCCGCCGCCGGGGAAGGTCGTCGCCGTCGACGGCTGGGAGGAGGCCGCGGCCCACCCCGACGTGCTCCGCGCCGAACTCGCCGTCGCGCCCGGCGGCACCGTCCGCCCGCTGCGCACCTCCGGGGACCGGGCCGGCGTCATCGTCGTCGGCGCCGACACCCCCGCCCAGGCCCGCAAGCTCGCCCGCGAACTCGCCGACTCGGTCCGCTTCACCGTGGAGTCCGAGTGACGACGACTGCCACCGCCCCGCCGGCGGCGAGTCTGCTGCGCCGGCTCACTGCGTCGTTGCTGCCGGGCTCCCGGCAGGGCCGGATCATGGCCGCCGGCACCACCGTGGACGCCGTGGCCAACGGCCTCTACCTGGCCACCGCCACGCTGTACTTCGTCCACTACCTGAACATCAGCGCCGTCGCCGTCGGCACCGCGATCGCCTCCGCCAACGTCGTGGGCCTGATCAGCCCGCTGGTCTTCGGGCCGGTCGCCGACCGGTTCGGCGCCCGCCCGGTCTACGTCGCGCTCACGCTCGCGCGCGGCGCCGGGTTCATCGGGTACGCCCTGGTCGGCAGCTACGCCGGGTACCTCGTCGTCACGTGCTTCACCATCGCGGCGGCGCGGGCCTGTTCACCGCTGCTGCAGGTGATCGTCGGCGAGTTCGAGGGGGCCGCCGAGCGCACGAAGACCATGGCCTCGCTGCGGGCCATCACCAACATCGGCCTCACCGCGGGCTTCCTGCTGGCCGCGCTGGTGCAGGCCGCCCACTCCCGGGCCGCGTTCGTCGCCCTGTTCCTGTTCAACGCGGCGGCCTTCACGGCGGTGGCCCTCGCCGTGGTGCGGGCCGGCCGGGTCGCGGGCGGTGCCGAAGCGCCGGCGCCCGCCGCCGGGGCCGCACCGGCCGAGGCCGCCGCGACGGGCGGATCGCCCTACCGGGACCGGCGGTTCCTGCTGGTCACCGCCGCCAACGCGATCCTGATGCTGCACGACTGCGTGCTGTTCATCCTGCTCCCGCTCTGGGTGGTGGAGCGGGCCGGGCTGCCGGCCAGCGCCAGCTCCGGCCTGCTGGCGATCAACACCGTCCTCACCGTGGTGCTCCAACTCTCCGTGGGCCGCCTCGCGCAGGGGCTCGCCAGGGCGCTGAAGATGCTCCGCGTCGCGTGCCTGTTCCTGGTGCTGGCCTGCGCGTTCTTCGCCTTCGCCGACGGACGGGGCGAGTACCTGGCGCTGGGGGCCGCGGTGGTCGCCGTCGCGATGCTGACCGTCGGGGAGAACCTCCACGCCGTCTCGCGCTGGGAGATCTCCTACGAACTCGCGCCGCCGGCGGGCCGGTCCAGCTACCTGTCGCTGTTCAGCACCGGCATGAGCGCGCAGCTGATCATCGGTCCGTTCCTGGCCACCGGCCTGCTGCTGCCGGCCGGCGCGGCGGGCTGGGTGCTGCTCGCCGCGCTGTTCGCCGGGGCCACCGCCGTCACCGTCCTCGCCTCGCGCGGCGCCGTCGCGGCCGAGCGGGCCACCTCCACGGCCGAACCGGAGGCGCTGACCAGCTGATGTCACTCTGTGTTGCTTGAGTAGGTATATAGTTGCTTGATTGAATACACGCCAGGAGTTAGGCTCCCCTGAACGTGCCGAGGACACCCCTCCGGCACGGAACCATGGGGGTGGGGACTCTTGTCGGCGGAGAGACTCACGGTGCCGCGCGAGGCACTGGACATTCCCGCGCCCCTCGACCACGACGAGTCGGCCGTCGCCGAACTCCCGGGGCTCGCCAGCCTGTTACGCGACTGGCGGGCCCGGGCCGGGCAGCGGCTCGGCCTCGGCAAGCCGCTGCCGCAGATGACCGTCGCCACCACGCTCGGCATGAGCGAGCGCTGGTACCGCGACCTGGAGCGCGGCGGCAGCGCCCGCTTCGACCCCAGGCTGCTGGGCAGGCTCGCCGACGTCCTGCTGCTCGACGCCGACGAGCGGGCCTCGCTGTACCTGTACGCGATGGGCGGCACCCCGGCCGTCGGACCGCACGCGCCCGGTGACCTGAGCAACCTCCAGGAACTGGTCGACCGTCAGATGCCGGAGCCCGCCTACCTCGCGGACCACGCCTGGAACGTCGTCGGCCACAACCGGGCCGCCGCCGAGTGGTTCCCGTGGGTCGCCCGCCCCGGCGCCAACTTCGTCCGCTGGCTGCTGACCGACCCCGAGGCCCGCGCGCAGATGGCCGACTGGACCTGGCAGGCCCGGATGACCCTCGCCATGATCCGCTTCGCCATGGCCGGCTACCCCGGCGACGAACAGCTCGTCGCGCTGCTCACCGAGGTCCTGCGCGACCCGGTCTGCCGCCGGCTGTGGGCCGGCCGGGCCTGCGTGGTCGCCAACCGCGACGGCGACCGGTTCAGCCTGCACCTGCCGCACGTCCGCCCCGAGCCCGTCGAGGTCGTCGCCCAGGTGCTCAGCCCCGGCGGCCGGCCGGACCTGCGCTTCGTCGTGCTGGCCCGGCCCTGACCTGACCCCGTCTCACTCGTAGCGCAGGCCGCTCGGCCGCATCAGGCGCAGGAGTTGCGGCAGTCCGAGGGCGGTCGTGAGGAGCACGGCACCGGCGGCGATCGCGGCCGTGGACAGCATCGCGCCCCAGTCGACGGCGAAGTCGAGCCCGGCCGTGTACTGCAGCACCGCGCCCATCCCCAGGCCGCCCGCCGTCGCCAGCAGCACGCCGAGCGCCATCGGGACGAGCGTCTGCCAGAGCACCGAGAGGCCGAGGACCCTGCGCCGGGTGCCGACGGCGTTCAGCACGCCGAGGACGCGGCGCTGCTCGCGGAAGCGCTCCAGCTGGCCGACCAGCAGGCCGAGCGCGACGAGCAGCACGGTGACCGCGGAGCCCGCGGTGAGCAGGCGCTTGACGGCGAGGTAGGTCGGGTCGAGCGTGCGGTCGAGCGGGAACTCGGTGCGCGCCTGCGGGTCGATCGCCATGACTTTGCTGGTCAACTGCTCCTTGGTGTCCGGCAGTCCGGGCTCCATCGACACCAGGACGGTCGCCGGCTGGCCGCGCAGCGCGGCGGCGGGCACGGAGCCGGGGGTGAGCAGGAGCATGCCGCTGCCCATCCGCCCGTCGGGGTCGCCGCCCACGATGCCCGGGACGGGCGTGGCGGCGGGCAGCTGCCAGGCCGCCGGTTCGCCCTGGCCGCGGAAGAAGGCGGCGTGGACGGTCGTTCCGGGCTCCGCCCCGCTGCTCGGCCTCGTCTCCGGTCCCTTGAGGACGAACGCGTCGCCGTCCTTGCAGTCGGGCAGTGTCACGAAGCCGCGCAGCACGGCGCAGCCGGCGATCCGCACCGAGGGCATCTCCCACGGCTTCCCGGTGGGGCTCTCCAGGGAGAACTCGGTGTAGGCGGCGGTCGCGGCGACCCCGGTCGTGCCGGCCAGCCGCTGGCCGAGTCCGTCGGCCCGGGGCGCGCCGCCGGGGAAGGTGACCGACTGCTGGTACGGGCCGGTCTCGGGGCGGTGGCGGGGCAGTCGCTCGTAGCCCGCGCTGACGCCGAGGAAGAGCGTCTGCAGGGCGATCGACCCGGCGATGGCCACGACGACGCCGCTGACGGCGGCCGACGCGGGCCCGGAGCCCAGCTGGAGGCGGCGGACCGCCAGCTGCCAGGACAGCCCGCCGCCGCCCGCCCGCCGGGTGACGGCCTCGACCAGCCAGGGCAGCAGCGCGCAGACGCCGATCAGCATCAGCAGCAGGCCGAACGCGACCAGCAGCGAACCGCGGGTGTCCTGCACGGAGTTGAGGAAGGCGGTGCGCGGCAGTCCGCTCGGGTTGTCCTGCGAGGGCAGCACGAGCGCGAAGACCGTCACGGCCAGTCCGGCCGGCGGGAGCAACAGCCGCCAGCCGATCCGGCGCCGGCCCGGGCCGCTGCGGCGGACCACGCCGAGCGGGTCGACGACGACCCGGCGCAGGGCGGCCAGGGTGACGCCGACGGCCAGCAGCGGCACGACGACCGCGATCACGGCGGCGATCGCCGGGTGTGGCGCGACGTCCTGCGGGTAGAAGCTGAGGTCCGCGAGCCTGATCCGCCCGATCAGCTGCCGGGCGGCCGCGAACAGGCCCGCGCCGGCGACCAGTCCGAGCACGGCGCCCACCAGCGACTCCCCGGCGGCGATCCGGGCGGTCATCCGGCGGTCCGCGCCGCCCAGGCGCAGTGCGGCGAGCCTGCGGTCGCGCCGCTCGCCGCCGAAGCGCGCGGCGGCGGCGAGGAAGACGCCGACCGGCGCGAGCATCACCATGAGGCCGACGGCGTTGAGCAGGATCAGCTTGGGGTCCATCGGCTTGGGCGGCGAGAAGTGCCCGTACGCGTCGATCCGGACGGCCCCGGTGTCCACCGTCAGGCCGTCGCCGCCGAGCACGTAGTCGGCCTGGGCCGGTCCGAGCAGCCCGGCGGGGCCGATGGTGCCGACGACGGGGTAGGGGAGGCGGTCGCGCAGGAGCTGGTTGGCCGGGTCCCGGAGGAGGTCGGCGAGGGCGGGGGAGACCACCATCCGGCCGGGCCCGGGGTAGGCGCCCACGCCCGGCGGGAGCGGCGGGTTGGCGCCCTCGGGCTGGACGACGCGGCCGCGGACGGGGGTGCCGCGGAAGGTCGTGTCGGCGGTGGCGATCAGGACGGTCCGGTCGCCGGGGGAGGGGATGACCTCGTCCTGGAAGGTGTCGTTCTGGGTGTACAGGCGGTCGTTGCGGTGCTGGACGATGCCGGGGAAGGACGCGGTGAACAGCAGCAGCGCCACCCCGAGGCCGACGCCGCACGCGGTGAGCAGCAGCCGGCCCCAGCCGTCCCGGCCGCCGTTCAGTGCCAGGCGCACTCCGAGGCCGAGGTGGTCGAGGAAGGGGGAGCGGACCGTCCCGTCCGTCCGGGTGCTCATATCGCCGCCGCCAGGTCGCGGGTGCGGCCGTCGCGGACGACGACCTCGCGGTCGGCGTAGGCGGCGACCCGGACCTCGTGGGTGACGAGGACGACGGCCGCGCCGGACTCGCGGGCGGCGCGGGTCAGGAGCTTCATGACCCGCTCGCCGTTGAGGGAGTCGAGCGCGCCGGTCGGCTCGTCGGCGAAGACGGCCCTGGGCTCGGTGATCAGCGCCCGGGCGGCGCCCACGCGCTGGCCCTGGCCGCCGGAGACCTCGCCGGGGCGCTTGGCGGCGACGTCCGCCACCTCCAGGCGCTCCAGCCACTCGGCGGCGCGCGCCTCGGCGGCCCGGCGGCGGATCCCGTTGAGGCGCAGCGGCAGGGCGACGTTCTCCAGGCAGGACAGCTCGGGGACGAGCTGGCCGAACTGGAAGAGGAACCCGAATTCGGTGCGCCGCAGGGCGGAGAGCTCGGCGTCCGAGCAGGCGGTGAGGTCACGCCCGCGGTAGGTGATCGTGCCGCTGTCGGGGCGGGCGATCCCGGCGAGGCAGTGCAGCAGCGTGGACTTGCCGGAGCCGGACGGGCCCATCACGGCGACGAGTTCGCCGGCCGCGACGGTGAGCGAGGCGCCCTCCAGGGCGGGGGTGGGCCCGTAGGACTTGTGCAGGTCCTCGGCGGAGAGCAGGGGTTCGGGGGCGGTCAACGCTGGGACTCCGTGATTCGGGCGGCGAGTTCGTCGAGGCGCGCGGCGGTGAGTTCGAGCCAGCGCAGGTCGGCCTCCAGGTGGAACAGCGCGTGGTCGCAGACCAGTTCGTCGGCGAGGTCGCCGTCGAGCTTGCGGCGGGTCAGCTCGCGCATCGCCTTGAGGTGTTCGGCGCGCTGGAGGTCGAGGACGTCGGCGGCCGGGCGGCCGGTCAGCAGGGCGAGCACGACCTTCTGGTAGAGCGTGCTCTGCAGGTACGGCTGCGGGCTCTCCGGGTGGCCGAGCCAGTCGGCGAGGTCGGTGACGCCGGCCTCGGTGATCGCGTACTTCTTGCGGTCGGGACCGCCGCCCGCCTCGACGCCCTCCACGACGACGAGCCCGTTCTTCAGGAGCCGGGACAGCGTCGAGTACACCTGCCCGTAGTGCAGGGAGCGGTCGCGCCCGAAGTGTTCGTCGTAGCGCCGTTTGATGTCGTATCCGTGGCGGGGCCGGCCTTCCAGCAGGCCGAGGAGCATCTGACCTAGTGACATGCCGGGAACTATACACACCATGTATACAGGGGTGTGAATAGTGGCCGGGTGGGGTGGGGGTGCCGGGCGGCGCTAGGATGCGCGCGACATCGTCCGGACCTGCGGGTCCATTCCACGGGGGAATTGATGACTGATCAGACGAGTGGCCGGTGGCTGGAGCTCGGCACGCCGGGCGGTATCGAGGCGTACGTCCACGGCCCGGTGGGCGAGGTGCGCGGCGCGGTGGTGGTCTGCCCGGAGCTGTACGGGGTGAACGCCTACGTCCGCGGGATCTGCGCGGAGCTCGCCGGGCTCGGGTACGTGGCGCTGGCCCCCGACTTCTACTGGCGCAGCCGGCGGCACACCGAGCTCGGCTACAGCGCGGAGGAGCGTGAAGAGGGCCTGACGCTGATGCGCGCCCTGGACCGCGACGAGCTCGTCGCCGACGCCGCCGAGGCGCTGGACTCGGCCGTCGCCTGGGCCGACGACCACGGCGTGGCCTTCGTGGGCACGAGCATGGGCGGCCACATCGCGGTGCGCGCGGCCACCGAGCTGCGCTTCGACCTGGCCGCCGTGTTCTACCCGGGCTGGCTGCTCAACTCCGGCTTCCCGCTGGTCGGCCCGGTCCCGCCGCTGGAGACGGCCGGGCGCATCGCCGCCAACGGCGTGTACCTGCTGGGTTTCTGCGGCGAGCTGGACCACATCCTCCCGCCCGAGGAGTGGCAGGAGGCCGAGCGGAAGCTCACCGAGGCCGAGGTCGGCCACGAGCTGGTCACCTACCCGGGCGCCCGCCACGGCTTCGCCGCCGACCGCCCGGCGGACCACGACGCCGCCGCCACCGCCGACGCCTGGCGCCGCGTCCACGCGGCCCTGGCCGAGCGGCTGTAGCACCCGGCCCGGATTCGGGGCGTACGACCACTGTGGTCCGTCGGTGCCGGGTCGTACACTCCCGGGATGGACCGCAGGACACCGCCCGTACTCCCCGAGCTGCCGCTCCAGGAGCTGGAGTGCTTCTCCGTGCTGGTCCACCAGCTGCACTTCGGCCGCACGGCCGGGCTGCTCGGGGTGTCGCAGGGCCGGGTCTCGCAGCTGATCAAGCGGCTGGAGGGCCGGGTCGGGGCGCCGGTGTTCGAGCGGACCAGCCGCCGGGTGGAACTGACGGAGCTGGGGCGGGAGCTGGCCGAGCAGGTGGTGCCGGCCTTCGAGCGGCTGCGGGAGGGCTTCGACGCCGCCCGGGCGCGGGCGGCGTCGGCGGACCGGCCGATGCGGGTCGGCTTCCAGTGCGTGGTGTACGAGCCGGTGGCGCGGGCCGTCGCGGGCCTGCCGGAGGGTTCGGTCCAGCTCGTCGAACTGCCCTGGGGGGATCCGTTCTCCCGGCTGGCGCAGGGCGACGTCGACCTCGCCATCGTGCTCGCGCCGTGCCGGGAGCCGGGGCTGCGCGTGCTCATGGAGTTCTCGCGGCAGCCGGTCCGCATCGCCCTGTCCGCCGCCCACCGGCTGGCCCGGGCGGCCGGGGTCTCCGCCGGGGACCTCGCCGGGCTCGGGCTCATCGAACCGCGCGGCCCCGCGCCGGACTACTGGCGCCTGGCGAACGCGCCCCGGCGGCTGCCCGACGGGCGGGACCTGGCGTACCCGGCGGGCGCCGCCACGCTCCAGGAGGGGTTGTCGACGGTGGCCAGCACCGCGCAGGGCCTGCTGCTCTGCGAGGCGAGCGTGCGGTACGTCCAGCGCCCGGACATCCGCTACCTCCCGGTGCCCGACCTGGAGCCGTCGACCCTGCTCGTCGTCCGGCGGGAGCGGGCGGTGCACGGACTGACGGAACGTTTCCTCGGGCTTCTCGCGGAATCCGTCGGCTGACCTGTCGCGCCGTTGGGCCTTCCAGCGCCTTCCTATGCCTCCAGGCTCCTCGCGGCGTCGCGGATGACGTCGAGGACGAAGGCCGGGTGCGAGAGCATCGGCACGTGGCTGCTGTCGACGGCGTAGGTCTTCGCGCCCATGCGCTCGGCGGCGGCCCGCTCCAGGTCGGGGTGCACGGTGCGGTCGTCGTTCGCGACGATGTACCAGCTCGGCTTCGTGCGCCAGGCGGTGCCGGGGACCTGCTGGGTGAACAGGTCGGCGACCGGTACGGCGCCCGTCGCGAGGACGAGCTTCTGCTCGGTCTCCGGCAGATCGCCGCAGAAGTCGCCGAGGCCCGACTCCTGGAGCCAGATGCGGCCGTCGGCGACCTCGATGTTCTTGAAGACGGGCGTGCCGGGGAACTTCTCCTGCTGGCCCTGCGAGGTCTCGTCCTCGTCGGGGGCGAGCGCCGCGATGTACACCAGCGCGCCCACCCGGTCGTGGACGCCGGCCTTGGTGATCAGGGTCCCGCCGTAGGAGTGGCCGACCAGCACGACCGGTCCCGGCACGCGGTTGATCGCGCGGGTGACGCACGCGACGTCGCCTTCGAGCGAGTCGAGGCCGTGCTGCGAGCTGAGGACCTCGTGGCCCTCGGCCTGGAGCGCGGGGATGAGCCTGCCGAAGCACGACCCGTCGGCCCAGAGCCCGTGGGCGAAGACGATGCTGGCCTTGCCGGTCATGTGATGTCCTCCTGCGTAGGTGGCGGGCCGCGACGGCGCCCTACGCCGAGTATCCGGTCGATCACTCATCGTGGCAATCCGCTCTCCCTCCGGCCCTCCCGTCCGCTAGCGCCGCGGCCGGGAGGCGACGGCGACGAGCAGCCCGGAGGCCGTCGCCAGCGCCGCCGCGAGGAGCACCGCACGGTTCCCGGCGTGGTCGATGACGAGGCCGCCCGCCAGGGAGCCGACCGCGATGCTCGCGTTGAACACGCCCGCCCACAGCGCCCCCGAGGCCTCGATCCGGGCCGGGTCGGCGGTGCGGACCCAGGTCTGCGTGGAGACCGACACCCCGCCGTACGACGCGCCCCAGAGGACGAGCGCGAGCACCACCGTCACGACGCTGCCGGTGAGGACGGGCAGCAGGCCGGTCGCCAGCGTGACCCCCGCGAGGGCGGTGGTCACGGCCGCCCTGGGGCTGCGGCCGGCGAGCGGGCCGAGCGTGAAGTTCCCGGCCACGCCCGCGAGCCCGTACACCAGGAGGCAGGCCGCGATGACGCCGGTGCCCAGGCCCGCGTCGGCTTCGAGCACCGGGCGGACGTACGTGTAGCCGGCGAAGTGGCCGAGGACGACGAGCGTCGTGACGGCCAGCCCGGTCGCGACGCCCCGGTGTCGCAGCACACCCGCGATCCCGTCGAGCCGGCCGCGCTCGTGCACGGGCAGGGCGGGCAGCGTGCGCGCGAGGACGGCGGCGCAGACCACGCCGAGGAGCGCGAGCGCCCAGAACGCGGCGCGCCAGTCGAGCAGCGCGGCGAGGTAGGTGCCCAGCGGGACGCCGAGGACGGAGGCGATCGAGACGCCGGAGAAGACCATGGTGGAGGCGAGGGCGATCCGCGGCCCGTCGACGAGGCGAGGGGCCAGCCCGGGCACGAGCCCCCACACGATGCCCATCGCCAGGCCGAGCAGGATCCGGCCGGCGACCAGGACGGTGAAATCGGGGGCGATCGCGGTCACCGCGTTGGCGACGGCGAGCAGCAGCATGTGGCCGACGAGCACGCTCCTGCGGTCGCGCAGCCCGATGAGGGCCGGGACGAAGGGGGAGACGCCCGCGCCGATGAGCCCGGTGATCGTCAGGGAGAGGCCGGTGACACCGTCGGTGACGGAGAGGCTGTCCGACATCGGCGTCAGCAGCCCGACCGGCATCATCTCGGCGGACACCACGGTGAACGTGCTCAGGGCGACGGCGACGACGGGGGACCAACGGGCCTCGGTGGAAGGCGAGTTGGCTGGAGTGAGGACTTCCGCGTTCTTCATGGCCCAAGCTCATCAGCCGGCCCGGGGGCGAGCAAGATCGATCAGCTCATGCATTGATTAGCACGGCTCATGAATCACGCCCGGCCGCGGGGGGGCCCCGGGGGGCGGGGCGGGGGGGCCCGGCCCCCGGCGCCGCCCGCCCCCGTCCGCCGCCGTCCGCCGACCTCGTCACCAGAGGTCGCCGGGCCGCCAGTCGCAGGTCAGCAGGCCGGTGAGGTCCAGCGGGGCGGTGCCCGGCAGGACGAACACCCCGCCCTCGTCGTCCGGCGTCGGCCGCTCCCCGCCGTGCCGGGTCGCCGCCGACAGCAGTCCGTCCCACCGCAGCCAGCCGCGGTTCGCGTAGAACTCGACGGCCGCGTCCGACGAGCTCAGCGCGCCGAGCTCGTACCCGCCTCGGACCAGGCCCGCGACCGAGCCCATCAGCACCGAGCCGTGCCCGCGCCCCTGCCGGTCGGCCCGGACGGCGACGCCCTCGACGTAGCCGGTGCGCACCTGCCGCCCGTCGTGCCGGAACACGCGCGGCACGACGGCCGCGTGCCCGATCAGCACGCCGTCCTCGCGCAGGAGCGCGTGCACGCCGCCGAGCGCGTGCTCCCAGTCGGCCTCGGTCAGGTCGGCGCCGAACACCTCGAACAGCAGGGCCCGGGCCTCGTCCAGCGTGGATGCGTCCAACTCGGCCGTGCGGGCCGTCAGTAGCTCGATCACCCGGCGATCCTCGCACGACCGGACCGCCGCGCCGCCCGCCACCGGAAAACCGCTGGCGGGGCGGGCGGGGCGCGGGATAGGAAAGTCGGATGAGCACCGACCAGCGGACCTTCCGGCGCACCGTCCTCGACCTCGGGGACGCCGTGCTCCGCCCGTGGGACCGCGCCCTCGACCTCCCGGGCGGCACCGTGCCGGCCCTCGTCGCCGCGGCGGCCGATCCGGTGATCGCCCGCTGGAACCCGCTGGGCACTGACGACCCGTCCGCCGCCGAGGCCTACCTCGACCGCTGCGACACCACCTGGGCCGAGGGCCGCACCGGAGCCTTCGCGATCACCGACGCCGCCGACGGCACCCTGTGCGGGAACGTCGCCCTGTTCTGGCGGGACCGCGAGGACGGACTGGCCATGATCGGCTACTGGCTCCTGCCCGCCGCCCGCGGCCGGGGCCTGGCGACCCGCGCGACCCTCGCCGTCGCCCGCTGGGGCGTGGAAACCGCCGCCGCGCGCCGCCTCGAACTCGCCCACGCCGTCGGCAACGACGCCTCCTGCCACGTGGCAGAGCGCGCCGGCTTCCGGTACGAGGGCACCCTCCGTTCCTCCTACCGCTACCCCGGCCGCGACTACAACGACGAGCACCTCCACGCCCGCCTGGCCGACGACGCCTGGTAGTGCCCGGTGACGCCCGGTGATGCCCGGTGACGTGCGGAGCGGCCCGCACGGGGGTGGCGGGCCGCTCCGGTCCGGCGGCCGTCAGCCGCTGACGGAGGCGCCCGGCGCGTGGAAGTACCACTGCTGGGCCGGCGTGGTGAAGTTGCAGGTGTAGATCTGCAGCTGGGTGCCGTCCTGGGTGGTCCCGCCGGGGACGTCCAGGCACTTGTTGGACTGCGGGTTGATCAGGACGGGGCCCTCGTACTGGACCCAGCGCTGGGCCTCGGTGCCGTTGCAGTCCCACAGCTGGACCTTCGTGCCGTCCGTCGTGCCGCTCGCGCTGACGTCCAGGCACTTGCCGAGCGCGGACAGGGTGACGCCCGTGAAGTCCGGCCTGTTGGTCACGGTCCACGACTGGGCGCCCGTGCCGTTGCAACCGTAGATCTGCACCGGCGTTCCGTTCGCCGTACCGCTCCCGCGGACGTCGAGGCACTTGCCGCCGACCCCGGTGATCGTGGTGCCCGCATCGGCGCTGGCCGTGCCCGGCAGGGCCGCGACGGCGATCGCGGCGGCGGCCAGCGCGCCCCAGGCGTGGCGCTTGCGTACGGGATTCCTCATGGTCGTCCTCTCGGAATGTCGGGCCGGCGTGCTGCCGGTGCTCGACGAGGACTGTGGCCGGGGCCCGTGGACGCGCGGTCGACGCGGGCGTTGACGGGCCGTCTACCGGGGACGTCTACGGCCGGCCGCGGGCCTTGCCGTACACCGACCGCAGCCACGGCTCGCGGACGGCCGGGAGGCGGGCCGGCGTGCGCAGGAGCAGCACGCGGTCGGGTCGGAAGCCGGACGGCGGGCGCGGCGGCAGGGGGTCGTCGCGCTGGACGCCCGCGGGCAGCCCGCCGGTCGCCGGGACGCGGGCACCGTCGCGGGGGGAGGCCAGGTGGGCCCGGACCTCGGCGTCCAGCGGCACGGCCGCGCACGCACCGCCGGGCCGCCACACCTCACCGGTCAGTGGGGGCCGGGGGACGAGGACGAGGTCTGCGCGGGGCGCCGGCACCCCGGGGCCGGCCAGGGCGAGCGCGCGCACCGGCGGGCCGGCCGGGAGCAGCGCATCGAGCGTGGGGCCGAAGGCGGTGGCGACGAGTCCGTCGGGCACGGCCACGCGCGGGGCGCCAAACGGGTTTCCGCCGCCCGCACGGGAAGTCGGACCGGCCGACTTCCCGCGCACGCGCCGGGGCCCGGAAACCGGTGGCCGGCCGGCAGCGCGCCCGGTGGGGCGGAGGCCTAACCTGGAAGGGCGCGTTCCGTTGCGCGGCCCACGTCCGCGCGCGGTACCGGAAGGGAAACGGTGGCCCATGACCGTGGTCTCGACGGCACTCTTCGGCACCGACTGGCGCTCCGCGCCGACCGGTGCCGCGGACCTGCTGCGCGAGTGCGCCGCCCGGGGCTGGACGGTCGTCCTGACCGGACCCGGCCCCGCCGGGGCGCCCGCACTGACCGTGGCCACCCCGGGGAGCGACCCCGAGCGGGCCGCCCTCGACCTCGTCGGCGGCGGCGCCGACCACGCCGTGTACGTCGCCGGCAGCGTCCGCGAGGTCCTCGCCGCCCGCCGTGCCGGGCTGCTCTGCCTCGCCCTGGAGTGCGGACGGGACGACGCCGCCGACCTCCGGGCAGCCGGCGCGGCCGAGGTCCACCGCGACGCCGTCGCCCTGCTGCGGGTACTCGACGACAGCCTGCTCGCACGCCCCCGGGCCTTCGGACCCGTCGGCGCGGGAACAGGCCGTCCCGGAGGCGGTTAGCGCAGGCCCGTACCGGGCAACCGCCCGGGTACGAGCACGTCACCGGAAGTTTGTCGGAGGTGACCGAGATGGACGGACCCTCGCTGAGCGGACGGGAACGGCGGCTCCTCGAGGAGATCGAGTCCGGGCTGCGCCAGGACACCCGCCTCGACCGGAAACTGAGCACCATGGGTGCCAAACGGCCGGGCCGGGTGCGCACGGCCGTGCGCCGCACGGCCCGCCGGATCCCCGCCGGGGTCGTGCTGACCGCCCTCGTCATGACCGCGATCTGCCTGAGCGTCGGCGTGCGGACGCCGACCGTCGCCGTGCTCACCGCCCTCGGCGTGGTCTGGGCGGCCTCCCTGGCCGTCGCCGCCGCCGCGGCCGTCCTGCTGCGCCGCCGCGCCGGCGCCCGGCGCCGCGACCCGCTCGACCGCCCGGACGGCCCCGACCGCCCCGAGGGGCGCGAGCGGCGGCCCTGGGACAAACCGGAGGTGTGATGACCACCGACCTGTGGGAGTACCGCCCGGGCTCCCACCAAGCCGCCGAACTCGGCCTGGCCGGCTACGAGGTGGAGGCGACCGACGGCCCGCTCGGGCGGGTCGAGCAGGACGCCGGTGACCACCTGCTGGTCGATGCCGAGCCCTGGGTGCCGGGCTCCCGGGTGCTCGTGCTGGTCGCCCTGGTCGCCCGGATCGACCACCTGGAGCTCGTCGTCCACCTCGACTGCCCGCGCGCCCGGGTGAGTTCCGCCCCGCCGCCCGCGGCCGTGGACGTCCTCGGGCACCGCCCGGGGTGAGCCGTGCGCTGGCCCACCACGACGCTCACCGGCCGGACCGTCGCCTTCCTGGTCGCGCCCTACGGCGTGGAGGAGATCGAACTCACCTCCCCCTGGCAGGCGGTGGCCGAGGCCGGGGGCACGCCGCGACTGCTCTCCACCGCACCGGGCCGGGTGCAGGCCGTGCGGCACCGGGCACCGGGTGACACCTTCGCGGTGGACGCGGTCGTCGCGGACGCGGAGGCCGCCGGGTACGACGGACTGGTCCTGCCCGGCGGCGTCGCGAGCCCCGACCACCTGCGGCAGGACCGCGACGCGGTCGCCTTCGTGCACGCCTTCTGCGCCTCGGGCCGCCCGGTCGCGGCGATCTGCCACGGGTCCTGGACCCTCATCGAGGCCGACGCCGTCCGCGGCCGCACCCTCACCTCCTGGCCCAGCCTGCGCACCGACCTCGTGAACGCCGGCGCCCACTGGATCGACGCCGAGGTCCACGTGTGCCACGAGGGCCCCGGCCCCCTGGTCACCAGCCGCAAGCCCGCCGACCTCCCGGTCTTCGACGACGCCCTGGTCACCGAGTTCGCCCACGCGACGGAACGGCGGAAGTGACCTGGGAGCCGGGGCCCTTGCGGCGGGGGTGAGCGCCGGGAGTTCCGAGCCCGTCGACCGGCCAACGCCCGCCCAACGCCCGCCCATCGCCCGGGTGTCGGCCGTCAGTCGCCCCTCAGCCGGGTGTAGGTGGCGGTGGGCGGGCGGCCGGTGAGGGTGAGTTCGGCGCGCAGGGGGCTCGTGAGGGGGTGGACGGTGCCGTGGGCGGGGTCGTGGACGGGCGGGGCCAGGTAGGGGTGGGCGGCCTCGGAGATCTGGGCGGCCTGGACGGCGGTGAGCCGCGGGGTGGTGAGCAGGACGCGGCCGTCGTCGAGTTCGACCACGAGGGCGTGCGGCCTGGCGGCCGGGCCGGTGAGTGCGCGGACGAGGGCGTCGACGGTGTCCGTGCGGCGGTACTTGACCCAGACCCGGCCCGCTCCCTGCGCCCGGTACGCCGAGCCCGCGGCCTTGCAGACCAGGCCCTCCACCCCGGTGGCCGCGAGGCGGTCCATCCAGTCCAGGGCCTCCGTGCGGTCGGTGGTGGCCATGACGGGCTGGATCGGTGGCGGGACGTCCGCGAGCGCGGCGAGCAGCAGGCGGCGGCGGTCGGCGAGCGGCAGCCGGCGCACGTCGCGGCCGGGGAGGGCGAGGACGTCGAAGGCGATCAGCCCGAGCGCGACGTCGTCGCTCGCGCGGGCCTGGCGGGTGCGCAGCAGTTCCTCGAAGGCGAACCGGCCCGCGCGCCAGGCGACCAGCTCGGCGTCGAGCACGAGCCCCTCGGGCAGCCGGGCGACGGCCGCGGCGATCGGCGGGAACTCGGGGGCGAGGTCCCGTCCGCTGCGGGACTGGAGGTAGGCCGGGCGGTCCCCGCGGGCGAAGGCGAGGCAGCGGAAGCCGTCCAGTTTGAGTTCGTACTGCACGCCCCCGCCACCGAGCCCGTCCGGCGGCGGGACGGCCGGGACGGCGGCCGGGCGCATGACGTCGACGGGCGGCCGCAGCACCTGGCGGTCGGGCTCGGGGGACGGCGCGGCGGGGAGGGGCCGGGCGTGCTCGGGGTCGAGCAGCGGGGCGAGGAGGTCGCCGTGGGCGGCGAGCCGTTCGGGGACGTCGGCGAGGGTGAAGACCAGGTCGTCCTCGGAGTCGGCCTCGGCGAGCTCCTCCCAGGTGACCGGGGTGGACACGGTGGGCTGCGGGCGGGCGCGCAGCGTGTACGGGGCGGCGGTGGTCTTCTTGGCGTTGTTCTGCGACCAGTCGACGAAGACCCGACCGGCCCGGCGGGCCTTGGCCATGGTGTGGACGACGAGGTCGGGGCGGTCCGCCTCCAGGGCGGCGGCCAGCGCCTTCGCGTAGGCGCAGACGCGGGCGCTCGGGGTGGGTTCGATCGGGACGAGCAGGTGGAGGCCCTTGGAGCCGGAGGTCTTGGCCCAGGCGGCGAGCCCGTCCGCGGCCAGGCGTTCGCGGAGCAGCCCGGCGACCGTCCGGCAGGTGAGGACGGTCGCGCCCTCGCCCGGGTCGAGGTCGAGGACCAGCCGGTCGGCCAGCCCGGGCGCGGCGGCGTGCCACTGGGGGACGTGCAGTTCGAGGCAGCCGAGGTTGGCGGCCCAGAGCAGCGCGGCGCCGTCGTCCAGGAGGACCTGGCGCAGGTCGCCGCTGTCGCTGGGCACCTCGGCCGTGCGGATCCAGCGCGGGGTGCCGGCCGGCGGGTTCTTGGCGATGAACACCTCGGCCTCGACGCCGTCGGGGCAGCGGAGGAAGGACACCGGGCGGTCGTGCAGGTGGGGCAGGAGGGCGGTGTGGACGGCCGCGTAGTAGCTGAGGACCTCGCCCTTCAGGGTGCCGGTCCGCGGGTAGTAGACCTTGTCCAGGTGGGAGAGCGCGAGGGTGCGCCCGTCCACGACCATCTGCGGCATGGGCCGCCTCCGAAGCCGTCGGTGTGGCCCCCGCTGCCAGTCTGCCCGGGGTGCGGGGCGGGCGCGAGCGTGGCTTTCCGTGTACGCGCCCGCACGGTCGGTGGGGCGGTTATGCTGCCGACGGTTCGCGAACTGACGCTGCGTCAAGGGGGATCGGGGCGATGGTCGGTGACTGGCGGGCCCTGCCGGCGAGGCTGGGGCCGCAGGAGCGGGAGCTCGTGGCGGGGCTGCGGGCGCTGAAGGACGGGTCGGGGCTGACGCTGGCCGAGCTGGCGGCGAAGACGCACTACAGCAAGTCGTCCTGGCACCGGTGGCTGAACGGGGAGCGCGTGGTGACGGAGGCGGCGCTGGCCGCGTTCGGCGCGCTGGCGGGGGCGCCGGCGGAGCGGTGCGCCGCCCTGGAGGCGCTGCGGGTGGCGGTTGCCGGGGCCGGCGCGACGGAGGCCGCGGCGGAGTTACCCGGGCCTGCGGAGCCGCCGTCGTGGCCGGAGGAGGGGGAGTCGGAGCCCACGGCCCGGCCGCGCCGGAGCTGGTGGTGGGCGGCGGCGGCCTCGGCGGCCGGTGTCGCCGCGGTGGCCGGGGCGCTCGCCCTGAACGACGGCGGCTCCGAGCGCAGCCCGGGGGCCGCCGCGACGACGGGCACCGCCCGGGCCACCGCCCAGGCCACCGCGCTGTGCGAGGCCGCCGGCTGTGTCGGGAAGGACCCGCAGGCGAGCGGCTGCGGATCGGACGCCACGACGATCGCGACCGCCAACGTGCGGCAGATGACCGTCTACGTGCGCTACAGCCGCCGCTGCCGGACGGCCTGGGCGAAGCTGACGGACGCCACGGCGGGGTACCGGGCGACGATCACCAACTCGGCGGGGCAGAGCCAGACCGCCCTGGTCCACTGGGGGTACGACGCGTACTCGCCGATGGTGGACGCGTCCCAGAACGACAGCCGGATCCAGGTCTGCGGCGAGCAGCCGGACAACAGCCGCAACTGCACCCCGGTGATCATGGACCCGGCGACGGCGCCAGTGGTTCCGGTCCCGACGCCGGCCGCGGCCACGGGTGCGAGCGCGGCCCCGACCCCGACCTCCCCCGCCACCGACTCCCCGGCGCCCGCTCCGAGCCCCGACGCGGCGGATCCGACGCCGCAGTGACGCCGGAGGGCGGCTCCCGTCAGCCGGGCGAAACGAGGGCGTGGGCGTCCCCGACGAGATCTTCCACGCGCTCCCAGTCGACGGGCACCGCGTCCAGGTAGACGCCCACCCAGCCGCGGTGCCCGACGTACGGCGGGCGGAAGTACCGCTGCGGGTCCCGCCCGGTCAGCTCCGCCTGCACCCCGTCCGGCGCGGCGCACCAGAAGGCGAGCCGCTCGTCGTGGTGGTGGTCGGCGAGCATGACGAACACCCGGGCCCGGCGGCCGGCGCCCGCGAACCAGGTCGGCTCGCCGTGGCCGACCCGCTCCGCGGTCTCCGGCAGGGCGAGGCACAGCGCCCGCAGGCGGTCGACGGGCGTGGGCATCGGCGTCACCCGTGCTGCGGGGCCGACGGCCGCGGGGAGCCCGGGTAGGTGCCGAAGTACCAGCGGTTGCCCTCCGGGTCGGCGGCCGCGAAATCGCGCGAGCCGTAGTCGGTCTCGTGCAGCCCGGTGGTGATCCGGGCGCCGGCGGCGACGGCCCGTGCGTGGACGCCGTCCGGGTCGGCCGTGACGACGTAGGCGCTGAACGTGCCCGGGCGGCCCGGCCAGGTCTCGGTGCCCTCGGGCGCGTCCCGCTCCGAGCCGAGCATCACGCCGCCGCCCTCGGGCCAGGCCAGTTCGGCGTGCGCGACGAACTCGCCCTCGCCGTACGCCACGACCTCCTCGAAGCCGAAGGCGTCGGCCAGGAAGCGGATCAGGGCGCGCGCGTCGTCGGCGCGCAGCGTGGGCCAGACCTGCGGGGCGGGGGTCTTCGCGTCGGTGGTGTCCATGGCTGCCTCCTGCGGTGGTGGGTGCCGGCCGGTCGCCGTCACGCCTCCCACTCTGCGACCGGGTCGCCCGCCCCGCCTTGGACGTTTCGGAACCGCTTCTCCTCCGGCCCCTCCGCCGCCAGCCACGCGCTGGGCGCCGCCCCGGCCAGCGCGCGGAACTCGCGGGCCAGGTGCGCCTGGTCGAAGTAGCCGCAGCGGGCCGCCAGCTCCGCCAGCCGGGGCGGCGCGCCGCCGGCCAGCAGGTGCCGGGCCCGGTCGAAGCGGATCACCCGGGCGGCGGCCTTCGGCGTCAGCCCGGTCTCGCGGCGGAAGCGCTCCTGGAGGTGCCGCGCGCTCCACCCCGTCTCCCGGGCCAGCGCCGCCACCGCGAGCCCGCCGCCGCTGCGCCGCAGCGCCTGCCAGGCCCAGCAGACCTCCGGCGGTACCCGCCCCGACGGGCGGGCGGCCCGCAGCAGGGCGCCGTCCAGCAGGGCGAAGCGCTCGTCCCAGGTGGCGGCGGCGCGCAGCCGCTCCTGGAGGTGCGGGGCCAGTCGGCCGAGGACGTCCTCCGCCGGGAGGTCGATCCCGGCGAGTTCCCCGGCCGGTACCCCGAACAGCGCCCTGGCGGCCAGCGGGTGCACGGCGATCTGCACGCCCGACTGCCGGCCGTCGTGGGTGATCAGCGCCGGGGCCGTGTGCAGGCCGCCGAGCAGGGTGGCGTACGCGTCGGGTCGCTGAGCCGGGTCGGGGTGGGCGGCGAGGACCAGCGGCTCGTCGAGGGTGAGGATGAAGGTCAGGTAGGGGGAGGGCAGGCCGCGGTGCACGGCGGGCGCGATGCCGCGCTGGCGGTAGCCGGAGTACCAGGCGACGTACGGGCGCAGCGCCGTCGCGGGCCGGGCCCGGACTGCCTCGTCGACCACGCCTTCGCGCACGGGTTCGGCGGCTTCCGTCGTCACCCTCCCAGTATCGGTGGCCGCGGTCGCGGGCGGGCGGGATGTTGCCTATGGTGATCGCACGGTCACACCGCGGGTGCGCGGTGCCGCCGACGGGGGAGCGAACGGGGGGAACTTCCGGGGGGAACGACCTCTGGGGGGAACCACTCACGAAGGAGTCCCCGTGACCAAAGCCCGAGAGATCATGCACACCGGCGCCCAGTGCATCGGCGCGCACCAGACGCTCGCCGAGGCCGCGATGATGATGCGCGACAAGAACGTCGGTGCGCTGCCGATCTGCGGCGACGACCAGAAGCTGAAGGGCATCATCACCGACCGCGACATCGTCGTGCGATGTCTCGCGGAGGGCAAGGACCCGGCCAAGATGACGGCCATGGACCTCGCCGGGCACCTGCACTGCGTGCGGGCCGACGACGACATGGACGCGGTGCTGCGGAAGATGGAGCAGCACCAGATCCGGCGCATCCCGGTGATCGACGGCGAGCGGCTGGTCGGCATGATCAGCGAGGCCGACCTGGCGATGGGCCGGCGCGACGGCCACCGCCTGACCGACCAGCAGATCCTGGAGTTCATGGAGGGCGTCTACATGAAGGCCTGACCGGGCCGGACGTCCCCGGCGGCGGGTCCCGTGCGAACGACCGCACGGGGGCCCGCCGCCGGCGTGTTCTCCCGGGAAGGTCCGCCGGAAGGTCCGCCACGCGAACAGTCTCGATATGAGAAACGATCTTTCTCAATGGGCGAGATGAGCGCACAATGGCGGCATGGGAAAGCAGTACGAGAACATCGACGGCCGGCTGCGCGAGTTCATCGAGCGCCAGCCCGTCTACTTCGTCGCCACCGCGCCGCTCGCCGCCGACGGCCACGTCAACGTGTCGCCCAAGGGCCGCTCCGGCACCCTGGTCGTCCTGGACGAACGGACCCTCGCCTACCTGGACTTCGGCGGCTCGACCGCCGAGACCATCGCCCACCTGCGGGAGAACGGCCGCATCACGCTCATGTGGTGCGCCTTCGACGGCCCGCCCACCGTCGTACGGGTCCACGGCCGCGGCGAGCCGGTCTTCCGCGACGACCCGCGCTTCACCGGCCTCCTGGCCCGCTTCGGGCCCGGCGTGGACGGTCCCGCCCTGCGCGCGGTCGTCCTGGTCGCGGCCGAACGCGTCAGCGACTCCTGCGGCTTCGCCGTCCCGCTGATGGACTACCGCGCCGACCGCGCCCTCCACGCGGACTACTTCGCGCGCAAGAGCGACGAGGAGTTCGGCACCTACTGCGAGAACAAGCCGTACGTCGTCACCAGCATCGACGGCCTGCCCGCCCTGCCCGTGCCGCTGCCCCCGCGCCCGGAGTGACCCGCAGGGCGCGCCCTAGCCGCGCGCGGAGTAGCGGTAGAGGTCGCGCAGCAGGGCGATCTCGGCGCCGTGGTGGAGGAGTTCCTGGTTGACCCACCAGACGACGTCCAGGAAGGGCTCGTCCGCGTCGCCGCCGTAGGGGTAGGTGCAGTGGCCGACGGTGTCGAGCGCGGCGTCGTCGGCGGCGAGCAGGGCCTTCCGCCAGGCGTCCGCGGCGGTGTCGAAGGCGGCGACCGCGGATTCGGCGTCGCCGTGGACCGGGAAGGCCTCGCGGGTGAGGGCGCGGGTGCCGTCCGTGTGGTCGGCGCGCAGCAGGAGCAGTTCGGTGAGGTGGGTCAGCCGCCAGGCGAGGGTGGTGAACGGCGGCGGCTCGGGGTGCGGCCAACCGGCGGTGTCCCGGCCCCACGCGCCGGCGCCGACCAGCAGGGTGGCACGCTCGCCCGGCCCGTCCGCGTGGCGCCGCACCGACCAGCAGCCGGGCACCGGCTCCCAGCGGTACTCGTCGTCCGTCAGCGGCCCGACGGCCACCGCGGTGCCGTTGCCGCTGTCGACGGCGGGGCCGGCCAGCCGGTCGCGCAGGCGGGTGCGGGCGAAGTCGAACTCGGCCAGCAGCGGGACGAGTCGGGGCGGCAGGGGCATCGGGACGACTCCGGTCGGTGGCAGGGCGCGGACGGCCCGCACCCTGCCACACCGCGGCACGTCCCGCGAGCGGATTTTCCGCTCGCCGGCGGTCGCCCGCGCATGCCGGCGGTCACCGGTCGCATGCCGCCGGACCCCACCGGGTCCGTGGCGGAGGGAAGTTGGACGGAAATCGGCTAACGGGTGGCGTGGCGGCGGCGGTACCGTGCGCTTTGGTGAGCATCCGTCAAGGCCGGTGAGGGGGACGTGCCATGGGGGGCGGACGGCAGGGCCTGGCGCGGGGGTACTTCCTGCGGGAGGCGGCCGCGTTGCAGCGGGCGAACACCGGGGGCGCGCGGCGGCTGGAGCGGATCATGTTCCCGGGGGCGGGTGTCGTGATCGTGGGGACGCCCTGGGAAGAGGTACGGCTCGACGTGAGCGCCTCGCGGGACGAGCTGTTCGCGGCGCTGGGCGGGGAGGCCGCGGGATGGGCGGAGCCGGACCGCGGGGTGGGGCCGCGCCTGCCGGTCTCGGCGCCGGCGCCGCCGCTGGCGGTCTACGCCGATCTGCTGGACGACCTCGGGGACCTCGTCTTCACGCTCACCACCTACCCGGCCGACGTCGGGCGTCCGCAGGCGGCGGCGCGGCTGGACGCCGTGCGGCTGGTGGGCGGGGTGACGGCGGTGGTGCAGGTGTGCGCGCCGGGCGGCACGCACCGGATCCGGATCCCGCTGGATTCGGGCGTCCCGCTGGTGGCGCTGCCGCTGGCGATCGCCGAGCACCTGCTGGCGGCGGGCGCCGGCACGGACTGGGACTACCCGGTGGAGGAAGAGCGGGGGGAGTAGCAGGGGGAGCAGGGGACGCGAAGAGGCCGCCGCCACCCCGGGCGGGGGGGGGGGGGGCGGGAGCCGGGGGGGTTAATTTGAACCGGCCCGCGTTGACCAGAAGAAAGGGCACGGAGGGGGGGCCG
>NZ_JBHVPD010000018.1:0-110390 GCF_042887525.1 Kitasatospora sp. NPDC057936 | reverse complement strand
GCCGTGGTCGGCGCGGCGGCGGTGGGCGCCGCGGCCCCGCTCGGCGTCGCCTCCGTGGTGGCCGCCACCGGCGAGGTCGCGCCCGCGCCGTGCGCCGTGCCGGCCTCCGAACCGCCGACGGCCTTCACGACCGCGACGATCCCGGCGATCAGCAGCAGCACCAGGACGATCGTCACCACGGCCAGCCGCCGTCGGCCCTTACGCGGATCGGCGCCCGCCGCCTGCGTCGCACCCAGCGTCCACTCGCTGGTCACCGGCCGGATCGGCTCGGTCTCCGGCGCCGCGGGCGGGGCTGGCTCCGCCGCGGGGACCACCGCCGGGACGGCCGCCGGCTCCTGGTCCTTCGCCTTGCTGCCGACCCGCACGGTCCCGAGCAGCCCGCCGATCGTCCGCTTCGCGGTGCCATCGGGGGACGGCGGCTGCTCCTCCGCCTTCTCGCCGGTCTTCTCGGCGGCCTTCCGGTCGGCCTTCGCCACCGGGGCGGGAGCCGCAGCCGCCGATCCGGCGGCCGACTTGACCGGCATCGCGTGCTCGGTCGTCGACTCGGCCTTGGCGGTGGCCTCGGCGACGACCCGCTTGAGCATCGACCGGGTCTGCGAGGCGTCCAGCCGGTCGGCCGGGTCCTTCTCCAGCAGCCCCTCGATCACCGGCAGCAGCGCCCCGGCGTTCTTCGGCGTGGCGAGCTCCTCGGTCATCACCGCCGTCAGGGTGGCCAGCGCCGACCCGCGGTCGTACGGCGGCCGGCCCTCCACCATCGCGTACAGCGTGCCGCCCAGCGACCACAGGTCGGCCGGCGGCCCGGGCTTCTGCCCACGCGCGCGCTCCGGGGATATGTACGAGGGCGCGCCGACCAGCATGCCGGTCGAGGTGACCGAGGCGTCACCCTCCACGCTGGCGATGCCGAAGTCGGTGAGCACCACCCGGCCGTCCTCGCCGATCAGCACGTTCGACGGCTTCACGTCCCGGTGCAGGATGCCCAGGGCGTGCGCGGCGCTCAGCACGCCCAGCACGTCGAGCGCGATCTCGGCGGCCCGGGCGGGCGCCAGCGGCCCGTCCTCCTTGATGACGTCGGCCAGCGAGCGGGACTCGACCAGCTCCATGACGATCCACGGCCGGTCGTCCTCCTCGACCACGTCGAAGACGGTGACCGCCGAGCCGTGCCGGATCCGCGCGGTGGCCTTGGCCTCGCGCAGCGTCCGGACGATCA
Source organism: Kitasatospora sp. NPDC057936 (assembly GCF_042887525.1). NCBI lineage: Bacteria > Bacillati > Actinomycetota > Actinomycetes > Kitasatosporales > Streptomycetaceae > Kitasatospora > Kitasatospora sp. NPDC057936. The sequence continues at coordinate 109,183 of NZ_JBHVPD010000018.1, read as the reverse complement.
GCCGGTGCTTCTCCTCCTCCTCGACGCTGGCGTTCATGCGCAGTTCCTTGACCGCGACAATCCGGCCCAGCATCTCGTCCTCGGCGCGCCAGACGGTGCCCATACCGCCGCGCCCGAGCACCCCGTCCAGCCGGTAGCGTCCGGCCAGGAGTCGGCCGGTGGAACCCTGCGCCTGGGTCATTCGAAACGTTCCCCCATGTGCTGCTGGCGGTCGAGGTGACAGCGCGTCGGCCCGGCGTCTGGGCCCGAACGCCAAGCCTCCATCATCCCCTGTCCACCGGGCCCGCGACCACCCGGCCCCCGGCACGAGGTGCGACGGACCGCAACAACCCCGGCTCTCCGTGCCCGATCTGTGATCGAAAACTCGCCGAGATTCGTCCCGAACACTGTTACGGTGCGGCAGCTCACCGTCTTTTCCGGGGGGATCCGACACCCATGACCGCACCCGCCTGGGGCACTGACGAACAGTCGGGCCGACCGCGAACGGCCCAGCACTACACGGTGGCGCCCGCCGTCGGCGCCCCGGAGGGCTACGTCGCGCCCGGCATGCCCGGTGTCCCGGTGGCCGGATACGAATCCGTCGTCCCCGCCACCCGCCGCCGGCGCCCCCGCCGGCGGGTCGGACTCGCCGTCAGCGTCGCGGTCGCCGCGATGCTCCTCGGCGCCCTCGCCTACGGCTGCGCGCCGCTGCGGGCCGCGGACAGCGTCGGCTGGCTGGCCATCGCCCCCACCGCCGCCGTCTCCTGGCCGCTCGGCCGGCTCGGCGGCCGCAGCCGGGTGCTGCCCCTGCTGGGCGCGCTGCTCGCGGCCGGCGCGCTCTTCCTCGGCCAGTTGCTCCTCCAGGGCCGCGTGCTCCACTCGCGCGGCCTGCCCGGCACCCCGCCGCGCGCCCTCGTCCACGACGTCCTGGCCGCGTGGCGCGCCGACCTGCGCCCGCTGGACCTCGCCTTCTACGGCATAGCCCTGGTCGGCGGCTTCATCCTCACCCGCCGCACCGCCGTCCGCGGCTGACGGAACGACGAGGGCCCCCGCCGTTCGCACGGCGGGGGCCCTTGTCAGCGTTCGCCTCAGCGGTGGTCGAGCGCCGGGTTGACGGTGACCTCGACCCGCTGGAACTCCTTGAGCTCCGTGTAGCCGGTGGTGGCCATCGCCCGGCGCAGCGCGCCGAACAGGTTCATGGTGCCATCGGGGGTGTGCGACGGGCCGGTGAGGATCTCCTCGGTGGTGCCGACCGTGCCGAGGTCCACCCGCTTGCCGCGCGGCAGCTCCTCGTGGACGGCCTCCATGCCCCAGTGGAAGCCCTTGCCGGGCGCGTCGGTGGCGCGGGCCAGCGCGGCGCCGATCATGACCGCGTCGGCGCCGCAGGCGACGGCCTTCGGGATGTCGCCGCTGTAGCCGACGCCGCCGTCCGCGATCACGTGCACGTAGCGGCCGCCGGACTCGTCCATGTAGTCGCGGCGGGCGGCGGCCACGTCCGCGACGGCGGTGGCCATCGGCACCTGGATGCCGAGCACGTTGCGGGTGGTGTGGGCGGCGCCGCCGCCGAAGCCGACCAGCACGCCGGCCGCGCCGGTGCGCATGAGGTGCAGGGCGGCGGTGTACGTGGCGCAGCCGCCGACGATGACCGGGACGTCCAGCTCGTAGATGAACTGCTTGAGGTTCAGCGGCTCGGCGGCGCTGGAGACGTGCTCGGCCGAGACGGTGGTGCCGCGGATGACGAAGACGTCGACGCCAGCGTCCACGACGGCCTTGGAGAACTCGGCGGTGCGCTGCGGCGAGAGCGCGGCGGCGGTGACCACGCCGGACTCGCGGACCTCCTGGATCCGCTGCTTGATCAGCTCGGCGCGGATCGGCGCGGCGTAGATCTCCTGGAGGCGGCGGGTGGCGACGGCCTCGTCGGTGATCGAGGCGATCTCGTCGAGCAGCGGCTGCGGGTCCTCGTAGCGGGTCCACAGGCCTTCCAGGTTCAGCACGCCCAGACCGCCGAGGCGGCCGATGGCGATGGCCTGCTGCGGCGAGACCACGCTGTCCATCGGGGCGGCCAGGAACGGCAGCTCGAAGCGGTAGGCGTCGATCTGCCAGGCGATCGAGACCTCCTTCGGGTCCCGGGTACGGCGGCTGGGGACGACGGCGATGTCGTCGAAGGCGTACGCCCGGCGGCCGCGCTTGCCTCGCCCGATCTCGATCTCGGTCACTTCGAGCCCTTCTGCTGTGTTGCTCATGCCCGCCGGGTCACCCCGGCCGCCCCCAGTATCCCGCACGGACCGTGCGCACGCCCCGACGGCCCGGCCCGCGGACACGCGCGAGGGGCCCGCCGCTGCGGACGGCGACGGGCCCCTCGGGGAGTGCGGACGATCAGCGCGACGAGTAGTTCGGCGCCTCGACGGTCATCTGGATGTCGTGCGGGTGGCTCTCCTTGAGACCCGCCGAGGTGATCCGCACGAAGCGGCCCTTGCTCTCCATCTCGGCGATGGTGGCGGCCCCGACGTACCCCATGGTCTGGCGCAGACCGCCGACCAGCTGGAACAGCACCGCGGACAGCGGGCCGCGGTAGGGCACCTGGCCCTCGATGCCCTCGGCGATGAGCTTCTCGTCGGAGCTGACGTCGGCCTGGAAGTAGCGGTCCTTGGAGAAGGACTTCGCCTGGCCGCGGGACTGCATGGCGCCCAGCGAGCCCATGCCGCGGTAGGACTTGTACTGCTTGCCGTTGATGAACAGCAGCTCGCCCGGGGACTCCTCGCAGCCGGCCAGCAGCGAGCCGAGCATGACGGTGTCGGCACCGGCGGCCAGCGCCTTGCCGATGTCGCCGGAGTACTGCAGGCCGCCGTCGCCGATGACCGGCACGCCAGCCGCCTGGCAGGCCTGGGCGGCCTCGTAGATCGCGGTGATCTGCGGGACGCCGATGCCGGCGACCACCCGGGTGGTGCAGATCGAGCCCGGGCCGACGCCGACCTTGACGCCGTCCACACCGGCGTCGATCAGCGCCTGGGCGCCGTCGCGGGTGGCGACGTTGCCGCCGACCACGTCGACCTTGACGGCCGACTTGATCTTCTCGATCCAGGCCAGCGCGTTGTGGCTGTGGCCGTGCGAGGTGTCCACGACCAGGAAGTCCACACCGGCCGCGACCAGGGCCTGGGCCCGGTCGAACGCCTCGGCGCTGGCACCCACGGCGGCACCGACCAGCAGACGGCCCTCGGCGTCCTTGGCGGCGTTCGGGTACTTCTCGGCCTTGACGAAGTCCTTGACGGTGATCAGGCCCTTGATACGGCCCTCGTCGTCGACCAGCGGCAGCTTCTCGATCTTGTGCCGGCGCAGCAGCGCCATCGCGTCCTCGCCCGAGATGCCGACCTTGCCGGTGATCAACGGCATCGGGGTCATGATCTCGCGGACCTGACGGCTGCGGTCCGACTCGAAGGCCATGTCGCGGTTGGTGACGATGCCGAGCAGCTTGCCCGCCTCGTCCGCGACCGGCACGCCGGAGATGCGGAACTTGGCGCACAACGCGTCGGCCTCGGCCAGGGTGGTCAGCGGGCCGACCGTGATCGGGTCGGTGACCATGCCGGACTCCGAGCGCTTCACCAGGTCGACCTGGTTGGCCTGGTCCTCGACCGACAGGTTCCGGTGCAGGACACCGACACCGCCCTGGCGGGCCATCGCGATCGCCATCCGGGCCTCGGTGACCTTGTCCATCGCGGCGGAGAGCATCGGGAGGTTCACGCGCACGTTCCGGGAGACCCGCGAGGAGGTGTCGACCTGGTTCGGCAGCACCTCGGAGGCCCCGGGCAGCAGCAGGACGTCATCGAACGTGAGCCCGAGCATGGCGAACTTCTCGGGTACGCCTGCGGCGTTGTAAGACATTTCGGGGGTACCTTCCGTGGCCGGCCGTTTGATCCGCACACGCCCTGAGGGTGGGGACGCGTTCATCGCTCACTCGCGCAGACCGCCGAAAGCCGGGTGGACTTTGGAGGATCCTCCAGGGGAACCCCGTTCGCACCCGTGAAACTTTGGCAACCTGCCCAGGCGCCGATACCCCATGGTACTGGCACCGGGATTGTGGTCCTCGCGTGCCCTTGACAACACCCTCCGCCCATGAGCCATTCCGGCCGCTCCCGGCGGCAGCGTCAGGAGGACTCCTCCGCGAGCGCCCGCAGCCGGCTCAGGGCACGGTGCTGCGCCACCCGGACGGCCCCCGCCGACATCCCCAGCACCTCGCCGGTCTCCTCCGCGGACAGCCCGGCGGCCACCCGCAGCAGCACCAGCTCGCGCTGACGGGCCGGCAGGTTGGAGAGCAGTTCCTTCGCCCAGGCCGCGTCACTGCTCAGCAGCGCCTGCTCCTCCGGACCGAGCGCCTCGTCCGGCACCTCCGGCAGGTCGTCCTGCGGCACCACGGTCGAGGCGGGCCCGCGCATCGCGGCCCGCTGCAGATCGGCGATCTTGTGCGCGGCGATGCCGTAGACGAAGGCCTCGAACGGCCGCCCCTGGTCCTTGTACCGGGGCAGCGCGCACAGCACGGCGACGCACACCTCCTGCGCGATGTCGTCCACGTGGTGCCTGGCCCCGCCGGGCAGCCGGACCAGCCGGCCGCGGCAGTACCGCAGCGCCAGCGGGTGGACGTACGCGAGCAGCGCGTCGATGGCCGGGCCCTCGCCGCGGACGGCGGCCGCGACCAGCTCGCCCACCAGCGGCGACCCGCCGCCGCCGAGCACGGGCGGACGACCGGGGCCGGTGCCACCGCCGGGCACCCCACCCGGCGGGCCGGAATCGGCGTACGACGGATCGCCACCCGGGCCGGAGGGCTCGGCCTCCACCGGGTCCGCCTGGCCGGCCGCACCGGCGACGTCGTCACGCATCGGTCCATGGTGCCTGGTCGAACGGGAAAACGCGGCACCGCGTCCGGAGTTGTGCACCGGAACGTTATGCGGTGCGGCACCGCGCGGCGTGCCGCCGGGCACCACCGGCCCCTCCTGCACCGTGCCGCCTCCCGCCCCGCCGCCGTCGGTGGTCCCGTCCGCCGCGCCGTCCGCCGAGTGTCCTGCGGCTGCGTGGTTCGCCGCAGTGCCTGTCCGCTGGTCCCCGAGGTGCTCCACCACTCCATGGTGCAACCTCGGGACCGTAACGTCACACGTCCGTGCGGCACCCGTCCCCGGAAACACCGGCGGCGCGCCGCAGCCGGCGGCGCCGCCTGCGGTCAGCGGACCAGGCCCCAGCGGAAACCCAGCGCCACCGCGTGGGCCCGGTCCGAGGCCCCGAGCTTCTTGAACAGGCGCCGGGCGTGGGTCTTGACGGTGTCCTCGGAGAGGAACAGCTCACGGCCGATCTCGGCGTTGCTGCGGCCGTGGCTCATGCCCTCCAGCACCTGGATCTCACGCGCCGTCAGCGTCGGCGCCGCGCCCATGTCGGGGCTGCGCAGCCGGCGCGGGGCGAGCCGCCAGGTCGGGTCGGCGAGGGCCTGGGTGACGGTGGCCCGCAGCTCGGCGCGCGAGGCGTCCTTGTGCAGGTACCCGCGGGCGCCGGCGGCGACCGCGAGGGCGACGCCGTCGAGGTCCTCGGCGACGGTGAGCATGATGATGCGCGCGCCCGGGTCGGCGGACAGCAGCCGCCGGACCGTCTCGACCCCGCCGAGGCCGGGCATCCGGACGTCCATCAGCACGAGATCGGAGCGGTCGGCCACCCAGCGGCGGAGGACCTCCTCCCCGTTCGTCGCGGTGGTGACCCGGTCCACACCGGGTACGGTCGCGACGGCGCGGCGAAGCGCCTCGCGGGCGAGCGGGGAATCGTCGCAAACGAGAACGGAAGTCATGACCGTCGTCCTCCGCAGCTGATCCGCGTCACGTTGAGCCTCCTGGCTGGTACGAACCTCTCCGACACGGCCGATCGGCGACAGAGTCCGTGCTGATCGCCTCAACTTCCCCGCGATCGTTCCCGACGTCCGGCGCCCGCTAACCGCCTCCGCACTTCCAACGACCGTCACTCGAATGAGTTACGGCCTTCGGGGCCATCTCCACCACTGTACGTGGCCAACCCATTACCGATCAGCCGCATCGCGGTGCACACGCCGCACTTTTGTGCAGCTCGCGCGCGGTCGGCGTGCGACCCGCACACCGGCGCGGGGCTCCGTGCGCCCCTCGGACCACCCGATTGCCACGTCCGCGCCTGCGGAAGTCCATGCCCACTTCGCCCGTTTTTATAGCTTTCGTATGGTCATTGACTGTTGTGCCACTCTGTGGGTGACTTGTCCATGGAGTTGCCTTAAGTCATATTTCCAGGTGTCCACACCAGTGCACCGACGCCCCGCCACGCCCGCAGCGAGCTCCGCTGGGGCCGGCCCGCGGCCGACGAGCCTCTGAAGGGAATGAGCCATGGCAGATTTCTCCCGCCTCCCCGGTCCCAACGCGGACCTCTGGGACTGGCAGCTCTCCGCAGCCTGCCGTGGCGTGGACAGCTCGCTCTTCTTCCACCCCGAAGGCGAACGCGGGGCCGCGCGGAGCTCGCGCGAGGCCAGCGCCAAGGAGGTCTGCACGCGCTGCCCCGTGATCGCCGAGTGCGCGGCGCACGCGCTGGCGGTCCGCGAGCCGTACGGCGTCTGGGGCGGGATGACCGAGGACGAGCGCGAGGAGCTGCTCGGGCGCTCGCGGCACCGGCTGGTGGAGGTCCCACTGGTCGCGCCGACGGTCGCCCAGCGCTAGCGCCACGCCGAGGCCGCGCCGTGAAGAAACGTTTCTTCGCGGCGCTCCAAGCCCCCCGGCCGGTGACCCTGCGTCAGCGGGCCCCGGCGGCCCCCGCGAGCCGCTCCAGCATCAGCGCCACGGCCGGCACCTCGGCCAGGTCCGGCAGGGTCAGCGCGACCACCTGCCGCACCGCCGGCGCCCCCGAGGCGGTCCGCACCGGCGCCGTCGACACCCCGTCAGGCCGCACCGACTCCAGCGCCAGCCGCGGCAGCACCGCCACCCCCAGCCCGGCCGCCACCAGACCGACCACCGCCGGGTAGTCGTCCGTCGCGAAGTCGATCCGGGGCTCGAACCCCGCACCGGCGCACAGCTCCACCAGGTGCCCGCGGCACTGCGGGCAGCCGGCGATCCACTGCTCCCCCGCCAGCTCGGCCAGCTCCACCGCGCCGCCGCGCCCCGCCAGCGGGTGCGCGGCCGGCAGCAGGCCCACCAGCGGGTCGTCCAGCAGCGGCGTGACCACCAGGTCGGACCAGTCGGTGCCGGCGCTCAGCTGCTGCGCCTCCAGGTTCGCCTCGGCCCGCGCCTCGCGCGGCGTGCCGTGCGCGGGCACCGGGAGAGCGGTGGCGCCCTCGGACTGCGGGTAGCGGAAGGCCAGCGCGATCTCGCACTCGCCGCCGCGCAGCATCGCCAGCGACTCCGGCGGCTCCGCCTCGACCAGCGACACGCGCACCCCCGGATGGCTGTCCCGCAGGCGGGCGACGGCGGGCGGCACCAGGGTGGAACTCGCGGTCGGGAAGGACACCAGCCGCACCCGCCCGGCCCGCAGCCCGGCGATGGCCGCGACCTCCTCCTCGGCCGCCGACAGCCCGGCCAGGATCCCGGTGGCGTGCTTGAGGAGCACCCGTCCGGCCTCGCTCAGCTGCATGCCCCGGCCCGAACGGACCACCAGCGGGGTGTCCACGGACTTCTCCAGGGCCTTCATCTGCTGGCTGATGGCGGGCTGGGTACAGCCCAGCTCGCGCGCGGCGGCGGAGAAGGAGCCGGTGCGGGCGACGGCACGCAGGACGCGCAGGTGGCGGGCCTCGATCATGCCTCAGTTATAAGGCAATCTTTGCCGAACGCAAAATTTCACTGATAGTTGAGTCTTCAAGCGGACTCGCGGACCCCCGGGCCCGAACGCCGGAGGCCCGGCCCGCCTCCCAGGATGGGGGCGGACCGGGCCTCCGGTCCACTTCAGGGGCCTCAGTGCGAGTGGCCGTGACCGCCGTGCGAGTGGCCGTGACCGGCGTCGGCGGCCTCCTCCTTCTTCTCCACCACGAGGGTCTCGGTGGTGAGCAGCAGGGAGGCGATCGAGGCGGCGTTCTCCAGGGCGGAGCGGGTGACCTTGACCGGGTCGATGACGCCGGCCTTCACCAGGTCGCCGTACTCGCCGGTGGCGGCGTTGTAGCCCTGGCCGGCCTCCAGCTCGGCGACCTTGGAGGTGATGACGTAGCCCTCCAGGCCGGCGTTCTGGGCGATCCAGCGCAGCGGCTCGTGCAGCGCCTTGCGGACCACGGCGACACCGGTGGCCTCGTCGCCCGACAGGCCCAGGCCGCCGTCCAGCACCTTGGCGGCGTGGACCAGGGAGGCGCCACCGCCGGCGACGATGCCCTCCTCGACCGCGGCGCGGGTCGCCGAGATGGCGTCCTCCAGGCGGTGCTTGCGCTCCTTCAGCTCCACCTCGGTGGCGGCGCCGACCTTGATGACGCAGACGCCGCCGGCCAGCTTGGCCAGGCGCTCCTGCAGCTTCTCGCGGTCCCAGTCGGAGTCGGTGCCGGCGATCTCGCCCTTGATCTGGGCGACGCGGCCGGCCACGGCCTCGGCGTCGCCGGCGCCCTCGACGATGGTGGTCTCGTCCTTGGTGATGGTCACGCGGCGGGCGCTGCCCAGCACGTCCAGACCGGCCTGGTCGAGCTTGAGGCCGACCTCCTCGGAGATCACGGTGCCGCCGGTCAGGGTGGCCAGGTCGCCGAGGATCGCCTTGCGGCGGTCGCCGAAGCCCGGGGCCTTGACGGCGACGGCGTTGAAGATGCCGCGGATCTTGTTCAGCACCAGGGTCGACAGCGCCTCGCCGTCGACGTCCTCGGCGATGATCAGCAGCGGCTTCGAGGCACCGCCCTGCAGGATCTTCTCCAGCAGCGGCAGGAGCTCCTGGATCGAGGAGATCTTGCCCTGGTGGATCAGGATGTACGGGTCCTCCAGGACCGCCTCCTGCCGCTCCGCGTCGGTGACGAAGTACGGCGACAGGTAGCCCTTGTCGAACTGCATGCCCTCGGTGAACTCGAGCTCGACGCCGAAGGTGTTCGACTCCTCGACGGTGATGACACCGTCCTTGCCGACCTTGTCGATCGCCTCGGCGATCAGCTCGCCGACCTGGGTGTCCTGGGCGGAGAGGGACGCGACGGCGGCGACGTCGTCCTTGCCCTCGATCTCGCGGGCCACCGAGAGCAGGTGCTCGGAGACGGCGGCGACGGCCTTGTCGATGCCCTTCTTCAGGGCGGCCGGGCCGGCACCGGCGGCGACGTTGCGCAGACCCTCGTTGACCAGGGCCTGGGCCAGCACGGTGGCGGTGGTGGTGCCGTCGCCCGCGACGTCGTTGGTCTTGGTGGCGACCTCCTTGACGAGCTGAGCGCCAAGGTTCTCGTACGGGTCGTCCAGCTCGACCTCACGGGCGATGGTGACACCGTCGTTGGTGATGGTCGGGGCGCCGAACTTCTTGTCGATGACGACGTTGCGGCCCTTGGGGCCGATGGTCACCTTGACGGTGTCGGCCAGCTTGTTGACACCGCGCTCCAGCGAGCGGCGGGCGTCCTCGTCGAACTGCAGGATCTTCGCCATGTTCCCTATTCCCTCGGGGCTGCGGCCGGCCCACCGGCCGCCGAACTACGTGAACCAACAACCACGCCCCGGGCCCCTGTCACTTGGGACACGGATCCGGGGCGGGTCGGAACGACTTACTTCTCGATGATGGCGAGAACGTCGCGGGCGGAGAGGACGAGGTACTCCTCGCCCTGGTACTTCACCTCGGTGCCGCCGTACTTCGAGTACAGGACGATGTCACCGACGGCGACGTCGAGCGGCAGACGCTGGCCGTCCTCGAAGCGGCCCGGGCCGACGGCCAGGACGACACCCTCCTGGGGCTTCTCCTTGGCGGTGTCCGGGATAACCAGGCCGGAGGCCGTGGTGGTCTCGGCGTCGAGCGGCTGGACCACGATGCGGTCCTCGAGCGGCTTGATGGCAACCTTGCTGCTGGTGGTCACGTCCGAGCTCCCCTTCGGAGATTACGGGGTTTTCTAACGGGTAAGGGGCGAACCTGCGCACCTGCCGTCGCGGGGGTCAGGCACGCGTCTTCGCGTTAGCACTCCCCAGGTGGAGAGTGCCAAGGACGACCATAGGCCCGTGTTAGCACTCAGTCAACCAGAGTGCCAACGACGCGCCCCGCCGTCCCGGCCCGCGGACGCGCGGCCGCCGTCCCGCGCGGCCCTGCACGACCGCCCGGGACCGGCCACCACACCGCCCGACCGGCGAGAATGGCCCCGTGGACACCGAGAACCTCCAGCCGCTGCTGACCCCCGAGGGACAGGACCTGCTCGCCGCGTTGCGCGAGTTCACGCCCGAGGAGGAGCTCGCGCTGGCCACCCGGCTGCGGCGCGAGCACCCGGCCGACCTGGTGTCGGCGGCGTTCGGGCAGGCGCGGCTGCGCCAGCGCGCCCGCGCGAAGTTCGGGGCGGACGCCGACCTGATGTACTTCACGCCCAACGGCGTCGAGCAGTCCACCCGGCGCAGCGTCGCCGAGTGGCGCGCGCAGCGCTTCGCCGGGCTCGGGGTGCGGCGGCTGGCCGACCTGTGCTGCGGGATCGGCGGGGACGTCCTGGCGCTGGCCCGGGCCGGGATCGAGGTGCTGGCCGTCGACCGGGACCCGGCCGCCTGCGCGGCCACCGCCGCCAATGCCGCCGCGCTGGGCCTCGCCGACCTGGTCGAGGTGCGCTGCGCGGACGTCGCCGACGTGGACGTCACCGGCTACGACGCGGTGTTCACCGACCCGGCGCGACGGACGGCGCGCGGCCGGGTGTTCGACCCGGAGGCGTACGCCCCGCCGCTCTCGTGGGCCGTCGAGGCCGGCCGCCGGACCCCGATCGGCGCGCTGAAGGTCGCGCCGGGCATCCCGCACGAGGCCGTCCCCGAGGACGCCGAGGCCGAGTGGGTCTCCGACCACGGGGACGTGAAGGAGGCGGTGCTCTGGTTCGGCACCAAGGCCGCCCACCCGCACCGCGCGACGCTCCTGCCGCACGCCGCGAGCCTCACCGGCGGCGATCTGCCCGACCCGGCGGCCGGGCCGGTCGGCCGGTACCTGTACGAGCCGGACGGCGCCGTGATCCGCGCCCACCTGGTGGCCGAGGTGGCCGAGCAGGTGGGCGGACGGCTGATCGACCCGAAGATCGCCTACCTGACCTCGGACGAGCTGGTCCCGACGCCGTACGCGCACGCCTTCGAGCTGACCGACGTGCTGCCCTTCCACATCAAGAAGCTGAAGGCCCTGCTGCGCGAGCGTGGGGTCGGCACGGTGGTGATCAAGAAGCGCGGGATGGCGATCACCCCGGAGGAGCTGCGCCGCCAGCTCAAGCCCTCCGGGCCGAACTCCGTCACGGTGATCCTCAGCCGCACCGACAACGGCCCGCTGATGATGCTCGGTCAGCCGGTCTGATCGGCCGCGCCTGACGGACGGAGCGGCTGACCGGACGGACGGACCGGACGGCTACGCCGGCGGCTGGATGTAGTCGTCCAGCCGGGCCACCGAGAAGCCCTGCTCCTGGATCCGGGCCAGCAGCTCGCCGAACATCTGGGTCATCGTGGCGCCCTTGAGCTCCTTCGGCCCGCGGAAGTGGGCCAGGATGATGTCGCCGGGCTTCAGCTTCTTGTCCGCCGCCTGGTACTGCATGTCGTGGATCTGCATCGACTCGCGCCACAGCACGACCGCCCGCGGACCGCACTCCTGCACCGAGGTGTTGAGCGTCGGCGTGTTGGCGCCGTCCCCGAACGGCGGGCGGAACAGCAGCGGCGCGGTGCCGTACTGCTGGGTGAGCGCGCTCTGGTCGTCGCAGATCTCGGACTTCTGCTTGTCCGGCGTGAGCTTGCTCATCACCGGGTGGGTGACGGTGTGGTTCTGGATGTGGTTGCCGAGCGCCTGGAGTGGCTTGAAGTAGCCGTAGTCGTTCTTGACGATGTCCTTGGTCAGGAACATCGTGATCGGCACCTTGAGGTCGGTCAGCATCTCGACGAACTTCGGGTCCTTCTCGGCGCCGTCGTCGATGGTGATGAAGACGACCTTGTCGCTCGTCTTCACGTCGCTGAACACCGGTACGGTGCCGGTCCGTTCGAGCTTGACGGGCTTGTCGGCGGGCGGCGCGGGGGCCGGGGCCAGCGGCTTGAGGTTCCACTTCGCCCACGCGGCGTCGCCCGCGGCCTGCGCCGCCGCGGGCGTGGTCGCCGCGGCGGTCGGCGCGGCGCCGCCGGCGGGCTGGCCCCCGGCCGGGGCCGCGCTCGTGGGTGCCGGGGCGGCGGCGCCGTCCCCGTTGCCGCCGCACCCGGTGGCGAGGGCCAGCAGGGCCAGCGCCCCCGCCGCGTACGCCTTGGTCCTGTTCCGGCCGTCCTGCTTCACCGCACGCGCTCCTGGTCCGTCCGCCGTTTCTCAGCTAGCACGGTAGTGGCCCGGCGCGCGGTTCCCGTACCGGCCTACTCGACGTGCTCGCTGGTGAAGGACCAGCGGTGCACCGGACGGCCGAGCAGCTCGGCCGGCGGCTCGGCGACGGGCACCGGCTCGCCGCTCCACCAGGCGATCAGCAGCACCCGCTCACCGGGGGCGCCGAACAGTTCGAGGCGCTCCAGGCCCGCCGAGCCGCGCAGCGCCGGGATCGCCGTCTCCCGTGCCCAGGAGGCGAGTTCGGCCCCGCGGCCGTCGGCGGCGCGGGCCTCCCACATCATGGCGACGGTCACCCGGCACCGCCGCCGAGGGCGTCGTACGCCTGGCCGTGGACGTCGCCGTGGTGCAGGTCCGCGGCCGGGACGTGGACGTCGGTGACGGGCAGCGAGGAGTCCGCCGACAGGTCGAAGGCGGACGGCGCGCGGTCGCGCCACACCATCTCGGAGCCCAGCGCGGCCACCATCGCGCCGTTGTCGGTGCACAGGCCCGGGCGCGGCACCCGCAGCTTGATCCCGGCCCGGTCACAGCGCTGCTGGGCCATCTCGCGCAGCCGCGAGTTGGCCGCGACCCCGCCGCCGATCATCAGGTGGTCGACGCCGTTGTCCTTGCACGCCTTGACGGCCTTGCGGGTGAGCACATCGGTGACCGCCTCCTGGAAGGACGCCGCCACGTCGGCGACCGGCACCTCCTCGCCGGCCCGGCGCTTGGCCTCCACCCACCGGGCGACGGCGGTCTTCAGGCCGGAGAAGGAGAAGTCGTACGCGGGGTCGTTCCGGCCGCTCAGGCCGCGCGGGAAGGCGATCGCCTTGGGGTCGCCCTCGCGGGCCGTGCGGTCCACGATCGGGCCGCCGGGGAAGCCCAGGCCGAGCACCCGGGCCACCTTGTCGAAGGCCTCGCCGGCCGCGTCGTCGATGGTCGCGCCGAGCGGGCGGACGTCGGTCGTGATGTCCTCGCTGAGCAGCAGCGAGGAGTGCCCGCCGGAGACCAGCAGCGCCATGGTCGGCGAGGGCAGCCGGCCGTGCTCCAGCTGGTCGACGCAGATGTGCGAGGCGAGGTGGTTGACCCCGTACAGCGGCTTGTCGAGCGCCCAGGCGTACGCCTTCGCGGCGCTGACGCCGACCAGCAGCGCGCCGGCCAGGCCGGGGCCCGCCGTCACGGCGATGCCGTCCAGGTCGCTCGCCTTGACCCCGGCGGTGTCCAGGGCGCGCTGGATGGTCGGGACCATCGCCTCCAGGTGGGCCCGGCTGGCGATCTCCGGGACGACGCCGCCGAAGCGGGCGTGGTCGTTGACGCTGGAGGCGACCGCGTCGGCCAGCAGCGTGGTGCCGCGCACGATGCCGACGCCGGTCTCGTCGCAGGAGGTCTCGATGCCGAGGACGAGCGGTTCGTCAGCCATGGCGGGTGTCCTCAATGTCCTTCGGGTCGGTGCTGTCGGTGCTGTCGGTGCTGGGGTGGTCGAGGCGCATCACCAGCGCGTCGACGTTGGCGGGCTGGTAGTAGCCGCGCCGGATGCCCACCGGCTGGAAGCCGTGGCGCTCGTACAGCCGCTGGGCGCGCGGGTTGTCCACCCGCACCTCCAGCAGCAGTTCGGCGCAGCCCCGCCGGGCGGACTCCCGGATCAGGTCGGTGAGCAGCGCCGCGCCGAGGCCGACGCCCTGGTGGCGTTCGTCGACGGCGATGGTCTGGACGTCGCCCTCGCCGGCGATCGCCATCAGTCCGGCGTAGCCGACGATCGTGCCGTCCGCGGCGGTGGCGACGGTGTAGTGGCGGGTGCCGCCGGGGTGGGTCTCGGCCAGCTCGGACCAGTACATCCCGTGGGACCAGGCGTCCTCGGGGAAGAGCCGCAGCTCCAGTTCCATCACCGGCTCGATGTCCCACCAGCGCATCGGGCGCAGGGTGGTGCCGTGGTTCACGCCGGGAGCACCGCCTTGTAGCCGGCCGGCACCTGGGCGTCCGGGCGGCGCAGGTACAGCGGCACGTTCGGCAGCAGCTCGCGCCCGGCGGCCAGCTCGGCGGCGGCGAAGCCGGCCAGGGCGCCGGCCGAGACGTGCTCGGGGCCGTGCGCGCCCGGGAAGGCGTCGGGGTAGAGCAGCGCGCCGGCGCCGACCGATCGCGGCTGCGGCGACAGCTCGGCCGGGCGGTCCACGCCGGGGCCCTCGGTGCGGCGGCCGTCGGCGTCGTAGGAGGCCCAGTAGACCTCCTTGCGGCGCGCGTCGGTGGCCACCGTGAACGGCTGCCCGGCCAGGCCCTCGGCGCGCGCCTGGAACGCGATCGCGTCCAGGGTGCAGACGCCGTGCACCGGCAGGCCCAGCGCGTGGCCGAGCGCGGCGGCGGTCACGAGGCCGACCCGCAGGCCGGTGTACGGGCCGGGGCCGACGCCGACGGCGATGCCGGTGAGCTGCTGCTTGTCGACGCCGGCCGTCCGCAGCACCCGGTCGATGGCGGGCAGGAGCAGTTCGCCGTGGCGCCGGGCGTCGACCTGGTCGGTCTCGGCGAGGACGGCCGTGCCGTCGTGGACGGCGGCGGTGACGGCGGGGGTAGCGGTGTCGAACGCGAGCAGCAGCACGGGTCAAGGTTAGACCGACGTTGGGCCGACCGGCCGATCGATACGGCGTACCACTGCGGAACACACGTCCGAGCCGCTGCGGAGCGGCCCGCGGGACCTGGCACGATTAGGGCGGTACGTACAGCGGACGGCGGCGGGAGCGGCAGTGGCGAAGATGGGTCCTGGAGTGGTGGTCACGGGGCTGACCCTGGGAGCCCTGGCGGTCGTGAGCCTGCTGGCCTTCCAGGCGAACGGCGCCCAGGACCGCGCGGGCGCCGCCCGGCCGACCGCCACCGCGACGGCCGGCGGCCCGGCCACCTCGGCGGCGCCGAGCACGACCCCGACCCCGACGGCACCGACGCTGCCGGCCTCCTCGGGCACCGGCACGCGGGTCGTCTACTCGGTCTCCGGCCACTACGTGTGGCTGATCGAGCCGAAGAAGAACCCGCAGGTGGTCGCGGCGTTCCCGGTCACCCCGGGCACGGTCGAGCCGACCCCCGGCGCGTACCCGGTGTACAGCCGCACGGCCACCACCACCGGGACGGACGGCAAGCAGATCGAGCACGTGGTGCGCTTCGCGCAGCAGAACGGCGTGGTCTTCGGCTTCAGCGCGGCCGTGGACGGCGCGACGCCGACCGCCGACCCCAAGACCAAGACCGGCGGCATCCGCAGCTCCCGCCAGGACGGTCAGCTGCTGTGGGACTTCGCCCCGAAGGACACCAAGGTGGTCGTGGTCGCCTGAGGCGTGCCCGTCCGACTCGTGGTCACCCGGCGCGCGCGTCCGACCAGGGCCGTCAGGCCGCGCGGGGCGTGTCCGTCCCGGCGTCGTCGGCCCGGCGCGGCGCCGGTTCGGGCGGGGTGGACACCGCCTCGGCCGCGGCGCACGCGGCCAGCAGCGCCCGCATCGGCTCCCCCGGAGCGCGACGGGCGGACTCTCCGGCCCCGGTGGTGCGCACGGCGCGCTCCGGGGCGGGGGTGGTGCTCGACATGGCGCCTCCCTAGTTAGGCAGACCTAACCGCAGCACCCATCCCATCACGCCCGGCGCCCCCCTCGCAACACTTTCCCGACAGCCTGTCGGCAAACGGACGGCGAAGCCTCCGCACGGTCCGACGGGCCGTCACGCCAGCTTCGCCAGCTCGACGTCCTCCCAGCGCGCCCCGATGCCGGTCAGCAGCACGCGGCGCGGGTCGTGGTCCTCGCCCGCGGTGTCGCCGATCGCCCGCTCGATCCGCACCTCCAGGCGGTCCTCGGACAGCCGCTCGACCTTGCCCTCGCCCCACTCGACCACCACCACCGACTCGGGCAGCGACACGTCGAGGTCGAGGTCCTCCATCTCGTCCAGGTCGCCGCCCAGCCGGTACGCGTCCACGTGCACCAGGGCCGGACCGCCCACGAGCGACGGGTGCACCCGGGCGATCACGAAGGTCGGCGAGGTCACCGCGCCGCGCACCTGCAGGCCCTCCCCCAGGCCCCTGGTCAGCGTGGTCTTCCCCGCGCCCAGCTCACCCGAAAGGAGCACCAGGTCCCCCGGCCTCAGCAGCGCGGCCAGCTCCCGGCCGAGCCGGCCCATCCGCTCCGGGGTGGGGACGGTGAGAGTGGCGTGCGAGCCCATGCGCGTGTCTTGCCCTTCGGTCCGTACCGGGCGCGCCGACCACCGGCCGCCCCCGCTACCGTGCCACATCCGCGGCCGGGCGCGCGCCGCGGTCCCCGGCCGTCCCTCAGACCGGATCGAGGACGGACGGCGGCGGCTCGGCGGCCCCGCCGAACGCCGCGGCCCGCCTGAGCAGCGCGGCCAGGTGGTGGTCCACCAGCTCCGGGCGCTCCAGCATCACCAGGTGGCCGGCGCCCTCGACGATCACCAGCTCGGCGCCGGGCAGTTGCTCGGCCATCGCCTCGCTGTGCGCGGGCGGCGTCAGGAGGTCCTTGGTGCCGGCCAGCACCAGCGCCGGCAGGCCGCGCAGGGCCGCCAGCGCGGCGGTCTTCTCGTGCGCGCCGAACACCGGGTAGAACTCGGCGACGACGTCGATCGGCGTGGCGTCCAGCAGCTGCTCGGCGAAGCGCACCACGCCCGGGTCGACGTCCTTCGAACCGAAGGAGAACTTCCGGTAGAACACGGCCGCGACGTCCGAGCCGAACCGGCGGGTCGCCTCCACCAGCTCCACCTGACGGCCCAGCAGCTTGACCACCCCGGGCGCGACCCGCTTGAACAGCTTCGCGCCCGCCGACGGCAGGCCCAGGCTGACCTGGTCCCAGTTCCCCGCCAGCGTGCCCACCAGCGCTACGCCGGCCACGCGCTCGCGGAACAGCTCCGGGTGCTGGTCGGCCAGCGCCATCACCGTCATGCCGCCCATCGAGTGGCCGACCAGCACCAGCGGCCCGGTCGGCGCGACGGCGTCGATCACCGCCTTGAGGTCCCCGCCCAGCTGGTCGATGCTCGCGGGCTCCCCGGCCAGGTAGGAGCGGGAGCGCTCCGAACGGCCGTGGCTGCGCTGGTCCCAGAAGACCAGCCGCAGGCCGTCGCGCAGCGCGGCCCGCTGGAAGTGCCAGCTGTCCTGGTTCAGGCAGTAGCCGTGGCTGAAGACCACGGTCAGCGGCTCGGCGGCACCGCCCGCGTCGTCCCAGCCGGTGCCGTCCAGCTCGACGTACAGCTCGGTGCCGTCCGGTGCGGCCACCGTCCGCGGGCGCCCGCGCAGCGAACCGTACGGCGCACCGGCGTCCAGCTCGGCCCGGGCCCGGCGGCGGGTCGCCCGGCCGACCGTCAGCCGTTCGATCGCCACGCCGGCCGCGGCCCCCGCCGCCAGCACGCCGACCGAGATCCCGATCACGCCCGCCCGGCTCACCCCGGACGCCGCCTTCGCGACCGCCCCGGCCGGGCCGTCGGACTCCGTCATGCGCGGACCGTGCCGTCCAGGTGGCGCCGCGGCACCCGGGCGCCGATCCGGGTCACGATCTCGTACGCGATGGTGCCGCAGGCCCGGGCCCAGTCCTCCGCGGTCGGCTCGCCGCGCTCACCGCTGCCGAACAGCAGCACCTCGTCGCCGACCCGAGGGGTGTCCCCGCCGAGGTCCACGACGAACTGGTCCATCGCCACCCGGCCCGCCACCGTGCGCCACTTGCCGCCGATCTGCACCGGCCCGGTGCCGCTCGCGTGCCGCGGGACGCCGTCGCCGTAGCCCACCGGGACGAGCCCCAGCGTGGTCGGCCCCGGGGTGGTGTAGTGGTGGCCGTAACTGACCCCGTGCCCGCCGGGCACGTGCTTCACCAGCGCCAGCCGCGCCGTCAGCGACATCACCGGGCGCAGCCCGAAGTCGGCCGGCGAACCCACCTCGGGCACCGGCGACAGCCCGTACGCGGCCAGGCCCGTACGGACCAGGTCGAAGTGCGACTCCGGCAGCAGCAGCGCGGCCGGCGAGTTCGCCAGGTGCCGCACCTCGGGGCGCAGCCCGGCGGCCTCCGCGTACGCCAGCGCGGTGTGGAAGGCGTCCAGCTGGGCCTGGATCGACGGGTGCCCGGGCTCGTCCGCGGCGGCGAAGTGCGACCAGACGCCGACGACCGTGAGCAGCCCCTCGGCCTCGGCGCGGCGGGCGGCGTCGACCAGGGCCGGCCAGTCGTGCGGCTGGCAGCCGTTGCGGCCGAGGCCGGTGTCCGCCTTCAGGTGCACGCGGGCCGGGATGCCGGTCTCGCGGACCGCTGGGAGCAGCTCGTCGAGCGCCCACTGCCCGCTGACCGAGATGTCCAGGTCGGACAGGAGCGCCTGCCGCCACGGGCCGCCCGGCGTCCACAGCCAGCACAGGACGCGGGCCTGCTCCGGGCCGATGCCCGCGGCCCGCAGCGCCAGCGCCTCCTCGGGCGTCGCGCAGCCCAGCCACCCGACCCCGTTCGCGACCGCCTCGCGGGCACACGCGACCGCGCCGTGGCCGTAGGCGTCCGCCTTGACCGCGAGCATCACCGCCGCGCTTGCGACGCGTTCGCGCAGCGCGGCGAGGTTGCCGCGCAGGGCGCCCAGATCGATGGTCGCCTCGGCCCGTACGCCGTCGGTGAGGGTGGCCGAGCCGGCCGTCTTCGCAGTTGTCATCAGGGTCAGTCTCCCAGACGTCCCGGAGTCCTCGCCGAACGCCCCGTCGGCGCGGCGCCCCACGGCCGCCGTCCACCCGCTGCTCCGACCTGCACCGGACCGGCTCTCCGCTACCACGGACGCCCCGGCCCCACCCCCGGTTCCGCTCCCCTCCTCACACGAGAAGTCGGCCGAACCGACTTCCCACCGGAGCGAACTGTCCAACCCCGACACGAGAGCAGCACACCGAAAGTCGGCCCACCCGACTTCCCACGCCTCACCCTGAGCCCCGCATACCCGCCCGCACATCTCGCCGCACCCAGGACGTCGCCGCCGCCCACGGAGGGCACCGCTCGCCACCCCACCCGGGCGTCCCTCCACGCCATCCAGGGCGCCGACTGCGCCGCTTCATGGTGGCCGCCCCGACCTGAGAGCATGCGCGCGCCACCTCACCTGCACGCCCTGCCTCGCCACCGCCGGCGCCGCGTGTGCCGCCCCGGAGACAGGCCGCGCCACACCCCCGGCAACGCCTCGGCCACCGGCTCGGAGGCAGGCCGCGCCACACCACCACCAGCGCACCCACCACCCGGCAGCCGGCCAGGTCAAGCGAGCACGCCACCGCCCCTCGCCCCGCCCTACCCCGCCCGCCACACCACCGGCAACGCCTCGGCCACCGCCATGGCCGTCGTCGGGGCGCCCGGTGTGCCCGCTGCCCGGCGGCCGGCCAGGCCAGGCCAAGCGAGCAAGCCACCGCCCCTCGCCCCGCCCTACCCCGCCCGCACGGCCCGCCACACCACCGGCAACGCCTCGGCCACCGCCATGGCCGTCGTCGGGGCGCCCGGTGTGCCCGCTGCCCGGCGGCCGGCCAGGCCGTGGAGGTAGGCGGCGACCGAGGCGGCGTCCAGTGGGGTCAGACCGGCCGCGAGGAGGGAGCCGGCCAGGCCTGCCAGGACGTCGCCGCTGCCGGCGGTCGCCAGCCAGGAGGTGCCGGTCGGGTTGACGCGGACCGCGCCGCCGGGGTCGGCGATCACCGTCGTGGAGCCCTTGAGCAGGACGGTCGCCCGGTAGGCGGCGGCGAGGCGGCGGGCGGTGGTCAGCCGGGTGGCGGCCAGGTCGTCGGCGGCCGGGGGTGGTGTGCCGTCGGCGCCGGCGAGCAGCCGGGCGGCCTCGCCGGTGTGCGGGGTGAGCAGGGTGGGCGCGGTGCGGCCGGCCAGGGCGGCCGGGCCGAGGCGGCCGAGTTCGGTCAGCCCGTCCGCGTCGACCAGCACCGGGACGTCGCTCTCGAGCGCCTCGGCGAGGGTCTGCCGGGCGGTCTCGCCGCCGCCCGGGCCGACCACCCACGCCTGCACCCGTCCGGCGCCGTGCGGCCCGCCCTCGGTGACGAGCGTCTCGGGGAAGCGCCGCACGACCTCCTCGGCCGCCGCGCCGACGTACCGGACCGCGCCGGCGCCGCCGCGCAGCGCCGCGGCGACGGCCAGCACCGCAGCACCGGGGTACGTCGCCGACCCGGCCGCCACGCCGACGACGCCGCGCCGGTACTTGTCGCTCTCGACGCCCGGCTCGGGCAGCAGCGCCGCCACGTCCGCGTGCTGGAGGGCGGTCACGTCCGCCTCCGGCAGTTCCAGCCCGATCCCGACGAGTTGGAGCGTCCCCGCGTACGAGGCGCCCGGGTCGACGAGCAGGCCGGGCTTGTACGTGCCGAAGCACACGGTGACGTCGGCGCGCAGCGCTTCGCCCGGCACCTCGCCGGTGTCGGCGTCGACCCCGCTCGGCAGGTCCACGGCCACCACCAGGCCGCGCCGGGCGGCCTGCGCGTACGGCAGCGCCCCGGACCGCAGCCCGCCGCGGCCGCCGATGCCGACGATCCCGTCCAACACCAGGTCCGCGCGCGAGAAGCCGGCCAGGCCGACTTCCTGGTCCACGACCACCCGTCCGCCCGCCGCCCGCACCGCGGCGAGCCCGCCCGCGTGCGCTCGCTCGGGCGCGAGCAGCACCGCCGTCGCCCGCGCACCGCGCCGGGCCAGCGCGGCGGCGGCGTACAGGGCGTCACCCCCGTTGTCCCCGCTGCCCGCGAGCACCACCACCCGGCTGCCGTACACCCGGCCCCGGCGGCCCGTCAGCAGCCGCGCGCACGTCGCCGCGAGCCCCGCGGCCGCCCGCTGCATCAGAGTTCCGTCGGGCAGCCGGGCCATCAGCTCCCCCTCGGCGGCCCGGACGACTTCCACACGGTGTGCATGACGCATTCGGAAGCTCCTTCAGCAGACGCCGACGCCGGCCCGCGGCACACTTTCGAGTGACCCTACTTCGATCCCCCGCCGGCACCGGTCCGTACGCCTACGGTGTCGCACGTGGACCTGCTCCAGACGTTCCTGAGGCTGCATGTGCCTCAGTTCTTCAAATCCGAGCTCTTCCAGCCCGAAGAGGAGATCGTCCTCGCGCCATCAGCGGGCGGCACTCACGAGCACGCGGTCGCGTGGTTCGCCCGGACCGTGGCCCGGGAAGCGGTCGAGGAGCTGTACGTCAGCACGGCCAGGGGGCTGATCATCCCGGCGGGCCGGTTCGTCCCGGCCGCCACCGTGGCCCCGGTGGGCCACTTCCGGGATCAGGCTCCGTGGGCGCCGTCCGCCGGCGTCGCGCTCGTCCTCGAACTCCCGTCGACCTGTCCGCACAGGGCGCGCGAGCCGAAGCGCCTCGGCTACGCCGCCGCCGACATCCCCTGCTACCTGCTGGTCGACCGCACTGCGGGCAGGGTCACGCTGTTCACGGACCCCGAGAACGGCGACTACACAGCCCACACCCAGACCGACTTCGGCAAGCCGGTCGACCTGCCCGCCCCGTTCTCCTTCACGCTCGACACGGCGCCCCTGCGGTAGCCGCAGGGGCGCCGTGGAGAGGGGCCGGGACTACTCGACCGTGACGGACTTCGCCAGGTTCCGCGGCTGGTCGACCTCGTGGCCCTTGGCCGTGGCCAGCTCGCAGGCGAAGACCTGGAGCGGGACGGTGGACACCAGCGGCTGGAGCAGCGTCGGGGTCGCCGGGATGCGGATCAGGTGGTCGGCGTACGGCACGACCGCCTCGTCGCCCTCCTCGGCGATCACGATCGTCCGGGCGCCACGGGCGCGGATCTCCTGGATGTTGGAGACGATCTTGTCGTGCAGGATCGAACGCCCGCGCGGCGAGGGCACGACCACGACGACCGGCAGCCCCTCCTCGATGAGCGCGATCGGGCCGTGCTTCAGCTCGCCGGCCGCGAAGCCCTCGGCGTGCATGTAGGCGAGCTCCTTGAGCTTGAGCGCGCCCTCCAGGGCCACCGGGAAGCCGACGTGGCGGCCGAGGAACAGCACCGAGCGGGCGTCGGCCAGCGAGCGGGCCAGCTCGCGCACCGGCTCCATCGTCTCCAGCACCTGCTCGACCTGCTTCGGCGCGTCGCCGAGCTCGCGGATGATCGTGAAGATCTCGTCGCCCCACTTGGTGCCGCGGACCTGGCCCAGGTACAGGGCGACCAGGTAGCAGGCGACCAGCTGGGTGAGGAACGCCTTGGTCGACGCGACGGCGACCTCGGGACCGGCGTGCGTGTACAGCACCGCGTCCGACTCGCGCGGGATCGTCGAGCCGTTGGTGTTGCAGATCGCCAGCACCTTGGCGCCCTGCTCGCGGGCGTGCCGCAGGGCCATCAGGGTGTCCATGGTCTCGCCGGACTGCGAGATCGCGATGACCAGCGTGCCCGGGCCCATGATCGGGTCGCGGTAGCGGAACTCCGAGGCGACCTCGACCTCGCAGGGGATGCGGGTCCAGTGCTCGATCGCGTACTTGGCGATCATGCCGGCGTGGAACGCGGTGCCGCAGGCGACGATGACGACCTTGTCGACGGAGCGCAGGTCGGCGTCGGAGATCCGCAGCTCGTCGAGGGTCAGGCGGCCGTCGGTGCCGATCCGGCCGAGGAGGGTGTCGGCGACGGCCTTCGGCTGCTCGGCGATCTCCTTGAGCATGAAGTAGTCGTAGCCGCCCTTCTCGGCGGCGGAGGCGTCCCAGTCGACGTGGTACTCGCGCACGTCGGCCGGGGTGCCGTCGAAGTTGGTGACGGTCACGCCGTCGAGGCGCAGCTCGACGACCTGGTCCTGGCCCAGCTCGATCGCCTCGCGGGTGTGCGCGATGAAGGCGGCGACGTCCGAGGCGAGGAAGTTCTCGCCCTCGCCGCGCCCGACGACCAGCGGCGAGTTGCGGCGGGCGCCGACGACGACGTCCGGCATGTCGGCGTGCACGGCGACGAGGGTGAAGGCGCCGTCCAGCCGGCGGCAGACCACCCGCATGGCCTCCGCGAGGTCGCCCTGGTAGGCCTCGCCGAGCAGGTGCGCCACGACCTCGGTGTCGGTCTCGGAGCGCAGGGTGTGGCCGCGCTCGGCGATCTCGGCGCGCAGCTGGGCGAAGTTCTCGATGATGCCGTTGTGCACGACGGCCACGCGGCGGTCGTCGTCCAGGTGGGGGTGGGCGTTGGCGTCCGTCGGGCCGCCGTGGGTGGCCCAGCGGGTGTGGCCGATGCCGGTGGTGCCGCCGGGCAGAGGGGACTCGGCGAGCGACTTCTCCAGGTTGGCGAGCTTGCCGGCCCGCTTGTCGGTGGCGAGGCTCCACTGCCCGTCGGAGCCCTGGACCTGCACGGCGACACCGGCCGAGTCGTAGCCCCGGTACTCCAGTCGCTGCAGGCCTGCGATTACTACGTCGAGGGCGGACTGCGCGCCCACGTATCCAACAATTCCGCACATGCGTGCCAGCATAAGGGCGGGTCTGGGCCCGTTTTCCCACCTTTCGCGAACAGTGCGTGACCGACACCACAACCACCGTGAACGCCGCCACCGCTCACAATGGAGGACGTGCTGACCGAACTCTGTACCCGGGGCGCGACCGCCCCCGGCCCCTCGCCGTCCCCCTACGTGGACCTCAGCCGGGCCGAGTGGAGCGCCCTTCGCGAGCGTACGCCGCTGCCACTGACCGCCGAGGAGGTCGAGCGGCTGCGCGGTCTCGGCACGGCGCTCGACCTGGACGAGGTCCGGGACGTCTACCTGCCGCTGTCCCGGCTGCTGAACCTCTACATCCACGCCACGCACGACCTGCGGGGCGCGCTGGGCACGTTCCTGGACACTCCGGACACCGAGCGCACCCGCACGCCGTTCATCATCGGCGTGGCCGGCTCCGTCGCGGTCGGCAAGTCGACCACCGCCCGGCTGCTGCAGGCTCTGTTGGCCCGCTGGCCCGAGCACCCGCGGGTCGAACTGGTCACCACCGACGGCTTCCTGCTGCCCAACGCCGAGCTGCGCCGCCGCGGCCTGATGGCCCGCAAGGGCTTCCCCGAGTCCTACGACCGCCGCGCGCTGATGCGCTTCGTCGCGGACGTGAAGGCGGGCAAGGACCGCGTCAGCGCCCCGGTCTACTCGCACCTGGTGTACGACATCGTGCCGGACGAGCGGCTCACCGTGGAGCGCCCGGACATCCTGATCGTCGAGGGCCTGAACGTCCTCCAGCCCGCCCTGCCCGGCACCGACGGCCGGACCCGCCTCGCGGTGGCCGACTACTTCGACTTCTCGATCTACGTCGACGCCCGCACCGACGACATCGAGCACTGGTACCTGGACCGCTTCCGCAAGCTGCGCGAGACCGCCTTCCAGGACCCGAACTCCTACTTCCGCCGCTTCACCGAGGTGCCGGAGGAGGAGGCGATGGACTACGGCCGCCAGGTCTGGCGCACCATCAACAAGCCCAACCTGCTGGAGAACGTGCTGCCGACCCGGGGCCGGGCCACCCTGGTCCTGCAGAAGGGCCCGGACCACAAGGTCCGCCGGGCCCTGCTGCGCAAGCTCTGACGCCCCCTCGGAGCAGACCGCGAAGGCCCCCGCCGCGCCCCCCTGATGTCCAGGGGCCGCGGCGGGGGCCTTCGTCACGTCCGGGCTCAGCCCAGGTGCGTCCGCACGGCCTCGGCCAGCTTGGCGGCGACGCCCTCGGCCTGGACGGCGTCCGCGGCCTCGACCATGACGCGCACCAGCGGCTCGGTGCCCGACGGGCGCAGCAGCACCCGGCCGGTGGAGCCCAGCTCGGCCTCGGCCTCGGCGACCGCGGCGGCCAGCTCGGTGCTGGTCTTCACGCGGCCCTTGTCGACGCCCTTGACGTTGATCAGGACCTGCGGCAGCCGGGTCATCACGGCGGCCAGGTCGGCGAGCGGCTGCTTGGTGGCGGCCAGGCGGGCGCCCAGCATCAGGCCGGTCAGGGTGCCGTCGCCGGTGGTGGCGTGGTCCAGCAGGATGACGTGGCCGGACTGCTCGCCGCCGAGCGCGAAGCCGTGCTCCTTCATCGCCTCCAGCACGTAGCGGTCGCCGACGGCGGTCTCCACCAGGTCGACGCCCTCGCGCTCCATCGCCAGCTTGAAGCCGAGGTTGGACATCACGGTGGCGACCGCGGTGTTGCGGCGCAGGGTGCCGGCCTCCTTCATGGCGACGGCGAGGATGGCGATGATCTGGTCGCCGTCCACCTCGTTGCCGTCGGCGTCGGCGGCCAGGCAGCGGTCGGCGTCGCCGTCGAGGGCGATGCCGAGGTCGGCCTGGTACTCCTTCATCGCCGTGCGCAGCCGGTCCAGGTGGGTGGAGCCGACGCCGTCGTTGATGTTGAGGCCGGTGGGCTCCGCGCCCAGGGTGTGGACGACCTCGGCGCCGGCCCGGGCGAAGGCCTCGGGGGCGACGTAGGCGGCGGCGCCGTGGGCGCCGTCGATGACGACCTTGATGCCGTCCAGGCGGTTGGGCAGGACGCCGATCAGGTGGGCGACGTACTTGTCGAAGCCCTCGGTGTACTCGCGCACCCGGCCGACGGCCGCGCCGGTCGGACGGTTCCACTCCTCGCCGCCGAGGGCGTGGGCGCGGTAGTGGGCCTCGATCGCGTCCTCGATCGTGTCGTCCAGCTTGTGGCCGCCGCGGGCGAGGAACTTGATGCCGTTGTCCGGCATCGCGTTGTGGCTGGCGGAGAGCATCACGCCGAAGTCGGCGCCGAGCGCGCCGGTGAGGTACGCCACGGCCGGGGTGGGCAGCACGCCGACGCGCAGCACGTCGACGCCGGAACTGGCCAGGCCCGCGATGACCGCGGCCTCCAGGAACTCGCCCGACGCCCGCGGATCGCGACCGACCACCGCGACCGGCCGGTGGCCGTCGAAGGCGCCGGCCTCGCCGAGCACGTGGGCCGCCGCGACCGACAGGCCGAGCGCGAGCTCCGCCGTCAGGCCCACGTTGGCCACTCCGCGCACGCCGTCCGTACCGAAGAGTCGTCCCACTGTCCCGTCCTCCATCAACCAGTCCCGGAAGTCCACTCGGTCCCCGGCCGCCGCACAGTAGCCGGGGAACGCGTCGCCCCGGAGTACACGTGGTACTCCGGGGCGACGGTTGCGCGCAAACCAGGGGGCGGCGCCGCCAGGGCGGTACGCACCCCCTGGGACGCGATTAGCGCTTGCTGTACTGCGGCGCCTTGCGGGCCTTCTTCAGACCGGCCTTCTTGCGCTCGACGGCGCGGGCGTCACGGGTCAGGAAGCCGGCCTTCTTCAGCGCGCCGCGGTTGTTGTCCACGTCGGCCTCGTTCAGGGCACGGGCCACGCCGAGGCGCAGCGCGTAGGCCTGGCCGGAGACGCCGCCACCGCTGATGCGGGCGACGACGTCGTAACGGCCGTCCAGCTCGAGGAGCTTGAAGGGCTCGTTCACGGTCTGCTGGTGCACCTTGTTGGGGAAGTAACCCTCGAGGGTGCGACCGTTGATCTTCCACTGGCCGGTGCCGGGGACGATGCGCACGCGGGCGATCGCCTCCTTGCGACGGCCCAGGCCGGCGCCGGGGACGGCCTCGCCGAAGCGGCCGGCCAGCGACTCGGAGGTGTAGCTCTCCTCGGAGGTGTACTCGCCCTCGACGGCCTCAACGGCCTCGTCGAAGTCGACCTCAAGGGTTTCAGTGGTCTCGGCCACGGTGTTCCTCAGCTCTTTTCAGTGTTGGGGGGCTTGGTGGCCGAATTACTGCGCGACCTGGGTGATCTCGAACGGCACCGGCTGCTGGGCAGCGTGGGGGTGCTGGTCGCCCGAGTAGACCTTCAGCTTCGAGAGCATCTGACGGCCCAGGCTGTTCTTGGGGATCATGCCCTTGATGGCCTTCTCGACGGCCTTCTCCGGGTTGTTCGCCAGCAGGTCGTCGTAGCGCACCGAGCGCAGACCGCCCGGGAAGCCCGAGTGGCGGTAGGCCAGCTTCTGGGTCTTCTTGTTACCGGACAGGTGCACCTTGTCGGCGTTGATGATGATGACGAAGTCACCAGTGTCAACGTGCGGCGCGTAGATCGCCTTGTGCTTGCCCCGGAGGAGGTTGGCGGCCTGGGAAGCCAGGCGGCCGAGCACGACGTCGGTCGCGTCGATGACGTGCCACTGACGCTGGACGTCGCCGGGCTTGGGGCTGTACGTACGCACGGTCGTAGCCTTCGCTTTTCAGTGAGTGAGTCCTGACAGGAGCACCCGGACGGAAGAGCAGCCTGATCACCCTTGGACGCAATTCAAGGATGACCGCTGGTCGTCGACCTGATGTCTCCGGCGTACCGACCTCTCACGTGAGATAGAGCGAGCCAATACGCACATCAAGCGTCCAGGTTACCGGGCGGGCGGGGAGGGGTCAAAATCCCGCTCCCACCGGCCGGGGGACCGGCCGCCCGTCACTCAGCGTTCGCGCTCGACCCGGGTGACGTCCCAGACCGGCTCGGACGACTCAAACACCCGGCCGTCGGCCCCGAACACCAGGTAGCGGTCGAAGGTCCGGGCGAACCACCGGTCGTGGGTGACGCACAGCACCGTGCCCTCGAAGGCCTCCAGCCCGGCCTGCAGCGCCTCGGCGCTCTCCAGGTCCAGGTTGTCGGTCGGCTCGTCGAGCAACAGGGCCGTCACGCCGGAGAGTTCGAGCTTGAGGATCATCAGCCGGGCCTGCTGGCCGCCGGACAGCGACTCGAACTTCTGCTCCTCCTGCCGGTCCAGCTCGTAGCGGCGCAGCGCGCCCATCGCGGCGCCGCGGCTGAGCGCGTGCTCCTCCTCCACGATCGAGCGGACGGTGCGCCCGAACAGCTCCGGGTGGGCGTGCGTCTGCCGGAAGTGGCCCGGGACGACCCGGGCGCCGAGCTTCCACGCCCCCGTGTGCGCGACCGTCTCGTCGCCGGCCAGCAGCCGCAGGAGGTGCGACTTGCCGGCGCCGTTGGCGCCGAGCACCCCGACCCGCTCGCCGTAGAAGACCTCCAGGTCGAAGGGCTGCATCAGGCCGGTGAGCTCCAGCTGGTCCATGGTGAAGGCCCGGACGCCGGTGCGCCCGCCCTTGAGCCGCATGGTGATGCTCTGCTCGCGCGGCGGCTCCTCCGGGCGGCCGGCCTCCTCGAACTTCTTCAGCCGGGTCTGGGCGGCGGCGTAGCGGGTGGCGAGCGCGTGGCTGACGGAGGCGGCCTGGCGCAGGGTGACGACCAGCTTCTTGAGCTTGGCGTGCTCCTCGTCCCAGCGCCGGCCGAGCTCCTCGAAGCGCGCGAAGCGGTCCTTGCGGGCCTCGTGGAAGCTGTCGAAGCCGCCGCCGTGCACCCAGACGCTGCTGCCGGCCGCGCCGGACTCGACGGCGATGATCTTGTCCGCGGTCTTCGAGAGCAGCTCGCGGTCGTGTGAGATGTACAGCACGGTCTTCGAGGTGGCCTTGATGGCCTCCTCCAGCCAGCGCTTGCCCGGGACGTCCAGGTAGTTGTCCGGCTCGTCGAGGAGGAGCACCTCCTCCGGGCCGCGCAGCAGCGTCTCCAGGACGAGCCGCTTCTGCTCGCCGCCGGAGAGGGTGTTCAGGCCGCGCCACTGGGCCTTGTCGAAGGGCACGCCGAGGGCCGCCATGGTGCAGACGTCCCAGTCGGTCTCGTAGTCGTAGCCGCCGACGTCGGCCCAGTCGGAGAGCGCCTGGGCGTAGGCCATCTGGGTCTTCTCGTCGTCCTGCGCGATCATCGCGAGCTCGGCGGCGTCCACCGCGCGGGCGGCGGTGGCGATCCGCTCGGGGGCGACGGAGACCAGCAGGTCGCGCACGGAGGCGTCGGCCGGCAGCGCGCCGGGGGTGGCCGACCGGTCCTCGCGGCCGGTGGTGCCGACGAACTGGCGCATCACGCCGAGCCCGCCGCTGATCGTCACCGAGCCGCCGTGCGGCTGGATGTCGCCCGCGATCATGCGCAGCAGCGTCGTCTTGCCGGCGCCGTTGGCCCCGACCAGGGCGACCGCGGCGCCCTCGCCGACCCGGAAGGACGCGTCGTCGAACAGCACCCGTCCGTCCGGCAGGTAGTACTCAAGGTGCGAAATCTCGACGTGTCCCATGGGAGCGATTGTCCCAAGCCGACGCCTCCGGCCAAAACGGATTTGGAGCCGGCCTCCGGAGACGGGCCCTAACCGGCGGCCGGCTGCCCGGGCAGGGTCCGCATGCGCCGGGCCTGGCGGTTGCGTTCGGCCAGCTGGTCGTCGGCCGGGTAGCCGACCTCCTCCAGCGTGAGCCCGTACGGCCGGATCACGTTGACGGCCGAGTTGCGGACGCCGCCGGCCAGCACCTCGCCGGGGAACTCCACCGGCCGGTGCCCGTCGCCGACCAGCAGCATCGCGCCGACCAGCGCCCGGACCATGTTGTGGCAGAACGCGTCGGCGCGGACGGTGGCGACCGCGAGCGAGCCCTCCTGGGCGGCGTAGGGGTCCACCGGGACGCGGTCCCAGTGGAGCTCCAGCAGGGTGCGGATGGTCGTCGCGCCCTCGCGCTTCTTGCAGTACGCGGCGAAGTCGTGCTCGCCGAGCAGCAGCTTGGCGGCCTCGTTCATCCGGTCGAGGTCGAGCGGCCGGTCGTGCCAGAGCACGTGCCCGCGCAGCAGCGGGTCCACCCCGCCCTGGTGGTCGGCCACGCGGTACGCGTAGCGCCGCCAGATCGCCGAGAAGCGCGCGTCGAACCCGGGCGGCGCCTCGCCGACCCGGTAGATCCGGACGTCCCCGGGCAGCCGCCCGGCCAGCCGGCGCAGCAGCTTCTCGCGGTGCGCCTCCCACAGCTCGGCCGGCAGGTCGACGTGCGCGACCTGGCCGCGCGCGTGGACGCCGGCGTCGGTGCGGCCGGCCACGGTCAGCGGGAACAGCTCGCCGCTGCGGGTGACGACCTGCAGCGCGCTCTCGATCTCCTCCTGGACCGTCCGGCGGCCGCCCTTCTGGCGGGCCCAGCCGGAGAACTCGGCGCCGTGGTAGGCGAGGTCGAGCCGGACCCGGACGTAGCCGTCGGCCGGGCCGTCCTTCACCGGCGGCTGCTCGGCGCAATCGTTGACCACTGCTTCTCTTCTCCCGGGGACCTCGAAGACAAGGAACGGGCCCGCTCCCCCATCGCTGGGAGAACGGGCCCGCGGTACACCTAGAGGTGTCAGGCCTGCTCGGCGGCCTCGGCCTCGTCGGCCTTGGTCTCGACGGCGGCGGCCTCGTCGGCCTCCTTGACGGCGCGCTTGGTGGCGGCCTCGGCCTCGCCGACGGCGGTCTGCGCGACGGTCAGCGCCTCGACCAGCTCGATCACGGCCATCGGGGCGTTGTCGCCACGACGGGGACCGACCTTGGTGATGCGGGTGTAGCCACCCGGGCGGTTCTCGTAGCGCGGCGCGATCTCGGTGAAGAGGGTGTGCAGCACGGCGATGTCGGTGATCGTCTTGCGCACCAGGCGACGGTTGTGGATGTCGCCCTTCTTCGCCTTGGTGATCAGCTTCTCCGCCAGCGGGCGCAGGCGGCGGGCCTTGGCCTCGGTGGTGGTGATGCGGCCGTACTGGAACAGCTCACGGGCCAGACCGGCGAGCAGCAGCGGCTCGTGGTGCGGGCCACCGCCGAGGCGGGCACCCTTGGTGGGACGCGGCATGGAATTACTCCTTGGATCTCCGACTGCGGCCGTACCAGGTACCGCAGCGGGCGTACGGGCACTGTGCCCGCACGACTTTCACGACGACGGGGACGGTCCTCGCGAGAACCGCCCCCGCGGCCAAATCTCTTAGTACTGCTCGGTCTCGGCGTAACCCGCGTCGTCCAGGTCGTCGGCGCCGAAGGCGTCGGCGGCCGCGGTCGGGTCGAACCCGGGCGGGCTGTCCTTGAGGGCCAGGCCCATGCCGGCCAGCTTCGCCTTGACCTCGTCGATCGACTTCGCACCGAAGTTGCGGATGTCGAGCAGGTCGGCCTCGGAGCGGGCCACGAGCTCACCCACGGTGTGGATGCCCTCGCGCTTGAGGCAGTTGTAGGAGCGGACCGTGAGCTCCAGCTCCTCGATCGGCAGCGCCAGGTCGGCGGCCAGGGCGGCGTCCGTCGGGGACGGGCCCATGTCGATGCCCTCGGCGTCGATGTTCAGCTCGCGGGCGAGGCCGAACAGCTCCACCAGGGTCTTGCCGGCCGAGGCCATGGCGTCGCGCGGACGCATGGCGGGCTTGGTCTCGACGTCGACGATCAGCTTGTCGAAGTCGGTCCGCTGCTCGACACGGGTGGCCTCGACCTTGTAGGTGACCTTCAGCACGGGGCTGTAGATCGAGTCGACCGGGATGCGGCCGATCTCCTGGCCGGAGGCCTTGTTCTGGACGGCGGAGACGTAGCCGCGACCGCGCTCGACGGTCAGCTCCATCTCCAGCTTGCCCTTGCCGTTCAGCGTGGCGAGGACCAGCTCCGGGTTGTGCACCTCGACACCGGCCGGCGGCGCGATGTCGGCGGCGGTGACGACACCCGGGCCCTGCTTGCGCAGGTACATCACGACCGGCTCGTCGTGCTCCGAGGAGACGACCAGCTGCTTGATGTTGAGGATGAGGTCGGTCACGTCCTCCTTGACGCCCGGCACGGTGGTGAACTCGTGCAGGACGCCGTCGATGCGGATGCTGGTGACAGCGGCACCCGGGATCGACGACAGGAGCGTGCGGCGCAGGGAGTTGCCGAGGGTGTAGCCGAAGCCCGGCTCCAGCGGCTCGATCACGAACCGCGAGCGGAACTCGTCGACGACCTCTTCGGTCAGCGAGGGGCGCTGAGCGATAAGCATGGGGGGTAATCCTCCGGTTGTCTTCGGCACCCACTATTTGATGCCGACAGGACCAAGCGTACGGGGTCTCGCACAAAACGAGACCCCGTACGTGGTTTAAAGCAGGACCCAGCGTGCCCGAAGGCGCTGCGTCAGACGCGGCGGCGCTTCGGCGGACGGCAGCCGTTGTGCGGGGTGGGGGTGACGTCCTGGATCGAGCCGACCTCCAGGCCGGTGGCCTGGAGCGAACGGATCGCGGTCTCGCGGCCGGAGCCCGGACCCTTCACGAAGACGTCAACCTTGCGCATGCCGTGCTCCTGCGCGCGACGGGCAGCGGCCTCGGCGGCCATCTGCGCGGCGAACGGGGTGGACTTGCGCGAGCCCTTGAAGCCGACGTGGCCGGCGGAGGCCCAGGAGATCACGTTGCCCGCGGGGTCGGTGATCGAAACGATGGTGTTGTTGAACGTGCTCTTGATGTGCGCGTGGCCGTGAGCGACGTTCTTCTTTTCCTTGCGGCGGATCTTCTTCGCGCCGGCAGCCTGACGACCCTTGGGGGGCATAAGTCTGTTCTCCTACTGAGGTGGTCGGTCCGCTGACCCGCGGGCCGGAGGGATGTCCGGTTACGGGACGGACTACTTCTTGCCCGGCTTCTTCTTGCCGGCGATCGCGCGACGCGGGCCCTTGCGGGTACGCGCGTTGGTGTGGGTGCGCTGGCCGCGGACCGGCAGGCCACGGCGGTGACGCAGACCCTCGTAGCAGCCGATCTCGACCTTGCGGCGGATGTCGGCGGCCACCTCACGGCGGAGGTCACCCTCGACCGTGTAGTTGGCGTCGATGTACTGGCTCAGCTTGACGAGGTCTTCCTCGGAGATGTCGCGAACGCGGACATCCGGGTTGACACCGGTCTCGGCCAGGGTCTGCTGGGCGCGGGTACGGCCGATGCCGTACACGTAGGTAAGGGCGATCTCGATCCGCTTCTCACGGGGGAGATCAACGCCGGCGAGGCGTGCCATTCAAGGCTCCTGTGTTTCTTCAGAGGTCTTGCGTGCTACCTACTCCGACATCTCACGATGAGGGAGCCCCGGCCTCTGACCGGGGGCGGCAGTCCGTCCGGTGTCCCGTAGACGGATCGGGTAGCCCGCTTATGACGTTTTTCGCGTCGCGCGAAGTACTACGAGAAATGCTGGGGAGAGATCAGCCCTGGCGCTGCTTGTGGCGCAGGTTGTCGCAGATCACCATGACCCGGCCGTGGCGGCGGATCACCTTGCACTTGTCGCAGATCTTCTTGACGCTCGGCTTGACCTTCATGTTCAGGTTCTCCGGGTCTAGATCTGACGTTCTTACTTGTAGCGGTAGACGATCCGGCCGCGCGTGAGGTCGTAGGGGCTGAGCTCCACGACGACCCGGTCGTCCGGCAGGATGCGGATGTAGTGCATGCGCATCTTGCCACTGATGTGCGCGAGGACCTTGTGACCGTTCTGCAGCTCGACCTTGAACATCGCGTTCGGCAGAGACTCGATCACGGTGCCCTCGATCTCAATGGCGCCTTGCTTCTTAGCCATGAACTGCGAGATCCACCTTCCGGGACCGGCTACCGTATGCGGAACGCTCGTGCGAACCTGGGTTCACCCCGTCCCCGAGGGGAAGAGGGCGCGCTGAAGCACGCTACGAGTGAGCCGACGGTCCATCCTACGCCAGCGCGTCCGATGGGCCAAAACGAGGCTCCCGCGGGACGGCCGCGTCACACCCCGGCGGACACCGCCAGCGGCTCGACGTGCGCGGTGCACGCCGAGCAGCGGCGGGCCGCCTCGGGGATGTCGGTCAGGCACTCGGGGCACGGACGCTTCGGGGTGGCCGGCTTCTTGGGCATGTACCGGGCGGTGGCCTTGCTCACCGGCAGGACGACGCAGAAGTAGAGCACCGCGGCGGTCATCACGAACGCGATCACCACGTTGAGGAACTGCCCGTACGGGAAGGTCACGTTGGCGACCGTCGCCTTGTACGAGCCGAAGTCGCCGGCCGCGCCGACGACCACGCCGACCAGCGGGGTGAGGAACGCGGACACGAAGCCGGTCACCACCCCGGTGAACGCGGCCCCGATGACGACACCGACCGCCATGTCGACGACGTTGCCGCGCATCATGAAGTCGCGAAATCCCTTGAGCACGTGCTCTCTCCTCGCTCTGAGCCCACAAGTAGCCACTGCCAGCCGATAAAAATAGGACAAAAGCCCTGGAGGTCCAAACCTCCAGGGCTCCGGTGCCTTGTCGGCGACGGCAGTCGGCCGCCGGGCGACTACGCGAGCGGGTCCGGCGCGGCCGTGACGCCGAGCTTCGCGAGCTCCGCCTTGCCGCCGTCGAAGGCGGTCAGGACCAGCGGGCCCTGCTCGGTGACGGCGACGGAGTGCTCCCAGTGCGAGGCCCAGGTGCCGTCGTTGGTGACGACCGTCCAGTCGTCCTCCAGCACGGTGGTGTGCGGGGTGCCCAGCGAGACCATCGGCTCGATCGCCAGCACGGTGCCGGGGATCAGCTTCGGGCCCTTGCCGCGGCCGCGCTCGACGTAGTTCAGGACGTGCGGTTCCATGTGCATCGCGGTGCCGATGCCGTGACCGCCGTAGCCCTCGGTGATGCCCCACTTGCCCTTCGGCGGCAGCGGCTGGCGGCGGATGAAGCCCTCGATCGCCTTGGAGACGTCGACCAGGCGGTTGCTCTTCTTCATCTGGGCGATGCCGGCCCACATCGAGCCCTCGGTCACCCGGCTCAGCATCTCGACCTCGGGGCGGACCTCGCCGACGGCGACGGTGATCGCCGCATCGCCGTGCCAGCCGTCCAGGATGGCGCCGCAGTCGATCGAGATGATGTCGCCCTCCTGCAGCACCCGGTCGCCGGGGATGCCGTGCACGACCTCGTTGTTCACCGAGGCGCAGATCACGCCCGGGAACCACAGGCCGCCGTGGTGCGCGCGGAAGTTGGAGGTGGCGCCGTGGTCGGTGATCACCTTGTCCGCGACGTCGTTCAGCTCCTGGGTCGTCACCCCCGGGGCGACCGCCTCACGGCAGGCCTTCAGCGCTTCGGCGACGACCAGCCCGGCCGCTCGCATCTTCGCGATCTGCTCGGGGGTCTTGATCTCCACCATCAGGGTCACGCCTTCCACGTTCCGTTTGCCACTGCGTACCACCGTACGACGCCGTACGGCCGCGCTGCCCGGGATAGGGAGCGCGGCCGTACGTACGTCGCTAAAAAACTCAGCTGTCCTGCTTCAGCGCCTCGATCGCGCGCTGCGTCACCTCGTCCACCTTGCCGAGCGCCGAGATCGTCGCCACCAGGCCCTGCTGGACGTAGTAGTCGATGATCGGCTCGGTCTCCGTGTGGTAGACCTCCAGGCGCGTGCGCACCTTCTCCTCGGTGTCGTCCGAGCGCTGGTACAGCTCGCCGCCGCACTCGTCACAGACGCCCGCGACCTTCGGCGGGTTGTAGTCCACGTGGAACACGTGGCCGCCGTCGTTGCGGCACAGGCGCCGGCCGGCGATCCGGCGGACGACCTCGTCCTCGGGGACCTCCAGGTCCAGCACGCCGTCGAGCGTGATGCCCTGCTCGACGAGGAACTCGTCCAGCGCCTTCGCCTGGCCCAGGTTGCGGGGGAAGCCGTCGAGCAGGAAGCCGTTCGCGGCGTCCGCCTGCAGCATCCGGTCCTTGGCCATCCCGATGGTCACCTCGTCCGGCACCAGGCGACCCGCGTCCATGTAGCTCTTGGCCTCGAGCCCCAGCGGGGTGCCCTGGCCGATGTTGGCGCGGAACAGGTCTCCGGTGGAGATGTGGGGGATGGACAGGGTCTTGGCGAGCAGGTGCGCCTGAGTACCCTTCCCGGCCCCGGGAGGACCAACGAGGACGATACGCATCAGCGGAGGAACCCTTCGTAATTGCGCTGCTGGAGCTGGCTCTCGATCTGCTTCACAGTTTCGAGTCCGACGCCGACGACGATGAGAACGCTGGTGCCGCCGAACGGGAAGTTGGTCTGCTGTCCGAAGGCGACCAGGGCGATCATCGGGATCAACGCGATCAGGCCCAGGTAGAGCGAACCCGGCCACGTGATCCGGGTCAGCACGTAGTTCAGGTACTCGGCCGTCGGCCGGCCGGCCCGGATGCCCGGGATGAAGCCACCATACTTCTTCATATTGTCGGCAACTTCTTCGGGGTTGAAGGAGATCGCGACGTAGAAGAAGGCGAAGAAGACGATCAGCAGGAAGTAGGTGGCCATGTAGATCGGGTGGTCACCCTTGACGAAGTTCGTCCGGATCCAGGTCGCCCAGCCGGCCTGGCTGTTGGTCAGCTGGACCACCAGGGCGGGGATGTACAGCAGCGACGAGGCGAAGATGACCGGGATGACACCGGCCTGGTTCACCTTGAGCGGGATGTAGGTCGAGGTGCCGCCGAACGCGCGGCGGCCGATCATGCGCTTCGCGTACTGCACCGGGATCCGGCGCTGGGCCTGCTCGACGAAGATGACCAGCATCACAACGATGACGCCGACGGCCACGACGGAGAGGAACTCGACCCAGCCGCCACCGATGGTGCCGGACTGCTTGATCGCCCACATGTTGGAGGGGAACTGCGCCGCGATCGAGGTGAAGATCAGCAGCGACATGCCGTTGCCGATGCCGCGGTCGGTGATCAGCTCGCCCAGCCACATGATGACGGTGGTGCCGGCGGTCATGGTGAGCACCATGACGGCGACCCGGAACACGCCGGTGTCCGGCACGATCTGGTTCGCCAGCGGGCAGCCGGAGAACAGCGCACCGCTGGAGGCCGTCGCGACGATGCCGGTGCCCTGGAGCACGGCGAGCGCGATGGTCAGGTAGCGGGTGTACTGGGTGATCTTCGCCGTACCGGCCTGGCCCTCCTTCTTCAGCGCCTCGAGTCGCGGGATCACGACGGTGAGGAGCTGGAGGATGATGCTGGCCGTGATGTACGGCATGATGCCGAGCGCGAAGATCGTGAGCTGAAGAAGCGCGCCACCACTGAACAGGTTGACGAGCCCGAAGAGGCCGCTGTTCTTGGTCTCCTTCACGCACTCGTTCACGGCCGTGAAACTCACGCCGGGAATCGGGATGTGCGAGCCCAGCCGGAACAGCACCATGATGCCCAGCGTGAACAGCAGCTTCTTGCGCAGGTCGGGCGTCTGGAACGCCCGCGCGAACGCACTGAGCACGGTGCCTCCTGCGCCTCCCGCACGTCGTCGGCGGGAGGGTCGGTCCTGAATGGGGAGTTTGCGGTTCGGGCCCCCGTACAGACGGCACAGGCGAGCCTACGCGCAGCCTACAAGGGAACTCCACGGACTCTAACAGTGCGCAGCCACTCGGAAGAAGCGCGTACGGCCCCTCCCCCACTCACGGGGTACGGGATGCCCGGATTTGCCACACAAAAGAACGAGGACCACTCCGGCCGGTTTTCGGTCCGTGGCCGAACCGGAAAAGCGCGAACCCCGCACTTCCCGGAGGAAGTGCGGGGTTCGGAGCTGTGATCAGCGGGCTCAGACGAGCTCGGTGACCGTACCGCCGGCGGCGGTGATCTTCGCGGCGGCGGAGCCGGAGACGGCGTCGACCGTCACCTGCAGCGCGACCGAGATCTCGCCGGTGCCGAGCACCTTGACGAGCGAGTTCTTGCGAACCGCGCCCTTGGCGACCAGGTCCTCGACCGTGACCTCTCCACCCTGCGGGTAGAGCTCGGCCAGCTTGTCGAGGTTGACGACCTGGAAGGTGATCTTGAACGGGTTCTTGAAGCCCTTCAGCTTCGGCAGGCGCATGTGGAGCGGCATCTGGCCACCCTCGAAGCGCTGCGGAACCTGGTAGCGGGCCTTGGTGCCCTTGGTGCCACGACCAGCGGTCTTACCCTTGGAGCCCTCACCACGACCCACGCGGATCTTGTCGGTCTTGGCACCCGGGGCGGGACGCAGGTTGTGGATCTTGATCGGGTTGTCGCCCATGATCAGTCCACCTCCTCAACCGTCACCAGGTGACGGACCGTGTGGGCCATCCCGCGGATCTCGGGACGGTCCTCCTTCACCACGACGTCGTGCATGCGCTTGAGACCAAGCGAACGCAGGGTGTCACGGTGATTCTGCTTGCTGCCGATGTACGACTTGGTCTGCGTGATCTTCAGGCGAGCCATCAGGCGCTCACCCCAGCAGCACGCGCCCGCAGCAGAGCGGCGGGGGCCACGTCCTCCAGCGGCAGGCCACGACGGGCGGCGATCTCCTCGGGGCGCACGAGGCCCTTCAGAGCAGCCACGGTGGCGTGCACGATGTTGATCGCGTTGTCCGAGCCGAGCGACTTCGACAGGATGTCGTGGATGCCGGCGCACTCCAGGACGGCGCGCACCGGACCACCGGCGATAACACCGGTACCGGGGGCGGCGGGCTTCAGGAGCACGACGCCGGCGGCCTTCTCACCCTGGATGGGGTGCGGGATGGTGCCCTGGATACGGGGGACCTTGAAGAAGTTCTTCTTGGCCTCCTCAACACCCTTGGCGATGGCGGCCGGAACCTCCTTCGCCTTCCCGTAACCAACACCCACGGTGCCGTCACCATCGCCCACCACGACCAGCGCGGTGAAGGAGAAGCGACGACCACCCTTGACAACCTTGGCGACACGGTTGATCGCGACAACGCGCTCGACGTAAGCGGTCTTCTCGACGGCGGGGGCGTTGCCCCGGTCGTCACGCTTACGGTCGCGCCGCTCGCCACCGCCGGTGCCACCGCCGGCGCCGCTACCGCGGCGCTGGGGTCCAGCCATTGGAATTACCTCTCTCGATTACGTCCGTCGACTGAGTCGACGAGCGGCTTAGAAGTCGAGCCCGGCCTCGCGGGCCGCGTCCGCCAGGGCGGCGATGCGGCCGGCGTACCGGTTGCCCGCGCGGTCGAAGACGACCGACTCGATGCCGGCGGCCTTGGCGCGCTCGGCGACCAGGCTCCCGACCTTCTTGGCCAGCTCGGTCTTGTCGCCCTCGGCGCCCTTGATGGACACGTCGAGGGTGGACGCCGACGCCAGGGTGTGACCCTTGGCGTCGTCGATGACCTGGGCGACCATGTGACGGTTCGAACGCGTCACGACGAGGCGCGGACGCACCTCGGTGCCGACGACGCGCTTGCGAACGCGGATCGCGCGGCGCTTGCGAGCGGCGCTCTTGTAGGCGTTGCCCTTGCCGATCTTGACAGAGACACTCATCGCTTACTTACCACTCTTTCCGACCTTGCGGCGGATGACCTCGCCCGCGTACTTGACACCCTTGGCCTTGTACGGGTCCGGCTTGCGCAGCTTGCGGATCTTCGCGGCGACCTCGCCGACCTTCTGCTTGTCGATGCCGTCCACGTGGAACTTGGTGGCCGACTCGACGACGAAGGAGATGCCCTCGGGGGCCTCGACCAGGATCGGGTGGCTGTAGCCCAGCTGGAACTCCATGTCGGAGCCCTTCGCCAGAACTCGGTAGCCGACACCGCTGATCTCCAGCGACTTGCGGTAGCCCGCGGTCACGCCGGTGATCATGTTCGCCACCAGCGTGCGGGAAAGACCGTGCAGGGCCTTCGACAGACGCTCGTCGTTGGGGCGGGTGACGAGCAGCGTGCCGTCCTCGCCCTTACCGATCTCGATCGGCGCGGCGACGACGTGAGTGAGGGAACCCTTGGGGCCCTTCACCGAGATCGCCTGGCCATCGATGGTGACGTCCACGCCAGCGGGGACCTGGATGGGCAGCCGTCCAATGCGCGACATTGCTGTACCTCCGTTTCCCGAATTACCAGACGTAGGCGAGAACTTCTCCGCCTACGCCCTTCTTGGCGGCCTGCTTGTCGGTGAGGAGACCCGAGGACGTGGAGATGATCGCCACGCCCAGGCCGCCGAGCACCTTCGGCAGGTTGGTGGACTTTGCGTAAACGCGCAGACCCGGCTTGCTGATGCGCTTGATGCCGGCAATGGAGCGCTCACGGTTGGGACCGAACTTGAGCTCGATGGTCAGCTTCTTGCCGACCTCGCCCTCGGCCGGCTCCTCAACCTTGTAGGAGGAGATGTACCCCTCCTGCTGCAGGATCTGGGCGACGTGCGCCTTGATCTTGCTCGCCGGCATCGCCACGGAGTCGTGGTACGCCGAGTTCGCGTTACGCAGACGAGTGAGCATGTCTGCGATGGGGTCGGTCATGGTCATGATGGCCTCAGGCCTCTCTCGCCGTGGTTTCTCCGCGCCAGGTCCCCCCGCCGCACTCCGAGGAGTGCGGCGGGGGCACAGACGCAGGGGACCTGCGGCGTCGTAAGACTGGGTGCGAGCCCTCCCAGAGAAGGGCCACGGGCATCCATGGGGAAGCCGTGGCAGGGGGCCCGACCCCACAACCTTACGGGAATCCGTACGGGAGCCCAAAACGGGCTGATGTGGGGCCGGGCACCTCTGCGTCGCTAGCGGTGCCTAAAGCTCTGGACTACCAGGAGCTCTTGGTCACGCCCGGCAGCTCGCCGCGGTGCGCCATCTCACGAAGGCAGACACGGCAGAGGCCGAACTTGCGGTACACCGAGTGCGGACGGCCGCAGCGCTGGCACCGGGTGTAGGCCCGGACGCCGAACTTCGGCTTGCGCTCGGACTTCGCGATGAGGGACTTCTTCGCCATTGGCTCACGCCTCCTTGAACGGGAAGCCCAGAGCGCGCAGGAGCGCCCGGCCCTCGTCGTCGGTCTGAGCGGTGGTCACGACGGTGATGTCCATACCGCGCTGACGGTCGACCTTGTCCTGGTCGATCTCGTGGAACATGACCTGCTCGGTCAGACCGAACGTGTAGTTGCCACGGCCGTCGAACTGCTTCGGGGAGAGGCCACGGAAGTCACGGATACGCGGCAGGGCCAGCGACACCAGACGGTCCAGGAACTCCCACATGCGGTCACCGCGGAGGGTGACGTGGGTGCCGATCGGCTGGCCCTCGCGCAGCTTGAACTGCGCGATGGACTTACGGGCCTTGGTCACGGCCGGCTTCTGACCGGTGATCGCGGTCAGGTCGCGGATCGCGCCCTCGATCAGCTTGCTGTCACGGGCGGCCTCGCCGACACCCATGTTGACGACGACCTTGACCAGGCCGGGCGTCAGCATGACGTTCTCGTACGAGAACTGCTCCTGCAGCTGACCCTTGATCTCGGAGTTGTAACGCTCCTTGAGACGGGGGGTCACCTTCTCAACAGTCGTCTCAGACATCAGATGTCCTCACCGGTTCGCTTGGCAACGCGGATCTTGTTGCCCTCGTCATCGAAGCGGTAGCCAACGCGGGTGACGACCTTCTTGCCGTCCTTCTCCACGACCAGCTGGACGTTGGAGACGTGCACCGGGGCCTCGACGGTGACGATGCCACCCTGAGTGCCCGGGCCCGGCTTGGTGTGCTTCTTGACCCGGTTCACACCCTCGACCAGGACCTTGTTCTCGGCGGGCATGGCCTGGATGACCTTGCCCTGCTTGCCGCGGTCCTTGCCGGTGATGACCTGAACCAGGTCACCCTTCTTGATCTTCATGCTGTTCGCCATGGGTTAGAGCACCTCCGGCGCAAGCGAGATGATCTTCATGAACTTCTTGTCGCGCAGCTCGCGGCCCACCGGGCCGAAGATGCGGGTGCCACGGGGGTCACCCTCGGTGTTCTTGAGGACGACGGCGGCGTTCTCGTCGAACCGGATGTACGAACCGTCGGGACGACGGCGCGACTTCACGGTACGGACGACGACGCACTTGACGACGTCACCCTTCTTCACCGAACCGCCGGGGATCGCGTCCTTGACGGTCGCGACGATGACGTCCCCGATGCCGGCGTAGCGGCGACCGGAACCACCGAGAACGCGGATGCAAAGGATTTCCTTCGCGCCCGTGTTGTCGGCGACTCGCAGTCGCGACTCCTGCTGGATCACAGCTTTCTCCTGATCGTCAACGAGAGCTGACGGGCCGGCCGCTGCTCACACCAGCGCCCGCACGGGACCTGGTGCACATACGGCCGTACCGCATCAACTTCGTTACTTGGCCTTCTCGAGGATCTCGACGACGCGCCAGCGCTTCGTCGCGGACAGCGGGCGGGTCTCCGCGAGGAGGACCCGGTCGCCGATGCCGCAGGCGTTCGCCTCGTCGTGCGCCTTCAGCTTGTTCGTACGGCGGATGACCTTGCCGTACAGAGCGTGCTTGACGCGGTCCTCGACGGCGACGACGACGGTCTTGTCCATCTTGTCGCTGACGACGAGACCCTCACGGGTCTTGCGGAAACCGCGCGTCTCGTTGGTGTTCTCAGTCATCAGGCGTTCTCCACCGTCTCGATGCCCAGCTCGCGCTCGCGCATCAGGGTGTAGATCCGCGCGATGTCCTTACGGACGAGCTTGAGCCGTCCGTGGTTGTCGAGCTGCCCGGTCGCCGCCTGGAAGCGGAGGTTGAACAGCTCCTCCTTGGCCTCACGGAGCTTGGCAACGAGACCCTCGTTGTCCAGCTCGCGGAGGTCAGCAGCCTTGGTGCCGGCCGACATCAGCTCTCACCTGCCTCGCGCCGGATGATCCGGCACTTCATCGGGAGCTTGTGAGCAGCGCGGGTCAGCGCCTCACGAGCCACCTTCTCGTTGGGGTACGACAGCTCGAACATGACCCGACCCGGGTGCACGTTCGCGATCCACCACTCGGGCGAACCCTTACCGGAACCCATGCGGGTCTCGGCCGGCTTCTTGGTGAGCGGACGGTCCGGGTAGATGTTGATCCAGACCTTGCCGCCACGCTTGATGTGACGGGTGACGGCGATACGAGCGGACTCGATCTGCCGGTTCGTCACGTAGGCCGGGGTGACGGCCTGGATGCCGTACTCGCCGAACGCGAGCTCGGTGCCACCCTTGGCAGCGCCGCGGCGCTTGGGGTGGTGCTGCTTGCGGTGCTTGACCCGACGGGGGATCAGCATGACGGTCAGGCCTCCGTTCCGGTGTTCTCGGCAGCCGGAGCCTCGGCGGCCGCGGCCGCGGGGGCCTCGGCAGCGGCGGGGCGACGGCCACGGCCACCGCGCTCGCCACCACGGCGCTCGCCACCGCGGGCGGGACGACCACCCTCGGGACGGGCCGGGCGGTTGCCCGAGCGGGCAGCGGCGTTCTCAGCGCGGACCTCGGCGATGTTCTTGACGTCGCCCTTGTAGATCCAGACCTTCACACCGATGCGGCCGAAGGTCGTCTTGGCCTCGAAGAAGCCGTAGTCGACGTTCGCGCGCAGGGTGTGCAGCGGCACACGGCCCTCGCGGTAGAACTCCGAACGGCTCATCTCGGCGCCGCCGAGACGACCGGAGCACTGGACCTTGATGCCCTTGGCGCCGGACTTCATGGTGCCCTGCATCGACTTGCGCATGGCACGGCGGAAGGAGACGCGGGAGGACAGCTGCTCCGCGACGCCCTGAGCCACGAGCTGGGCGTCCAGCTCGGGGTTCTTGACCTCGAGGATGTTCAGCTGGACCTGCTTGCCGGTCAGCTTCTCGAGGTCGCCGCGGATGCGGTCGGCCTCGGTGCCACGGCGGCCGATGACGATGCCGGGGCGAGCGGTGTGGATGTCAACGCGGACGCGGTCGCGGGTGCGCTCGATCTCGACCTTGGAGATGCCGGCGCGCTCCATGCCCTTCGTCATCATGCGACGAATGGCGACGTCTTCCTTGACGTAGTCCTTGTACAGCTTGTCGGCGTACCAGCGGGACTTGAAGTCCGTGCTGATGCCGAGGCGGAACCCGTGCGGGTTAACCTTCTGGCCCATTACCGGGTCCCTTCCTTGCTGCTGACGACCACGGTGATGTGGCTGGTCCGCTTGCGGATCCGGTAGGCACGACCCTGCGCACGCGGACGGAACCGCTTCAGGGTCGGGCCCTCGTCAACGTACGCCTCGCTGATGACGAGGTCGTCCACGTTGGAGTGGTTGTAGTTGTGCGCGGCGTTGGCAATGGCGCTGTCGAGCACCTTGCCGACGGGCACGGTGGCGGCCTGCGGAGCGAAACGCAGGACGGCCTGGGCCTCCGTGGCCGGCAGGCCACGGATGAGGTCCACCACGCGGCGGGCCTTCATGGGCGTGACGCGGATGTACCGCGCCTGGGCCCTGGCTTCCATGGTTGTCCCCTTGCTGGTGTAAGTCATTGAGTCGGTAATCTCGCTGGCGACTAGCGACGCTTCGACTTGCGGTCGTCCTTGACGTGACCGCGGAAGGTACGCGTCGGCGCGAACTCGCCGAGCTTGTGGCCGACCATCGACTCGGTGACGAACACCGGGACGTGCTTACGGCCATCGTGCACCGCGATCGTGTGGCCGAGCATGGCCGGGAAGATCACGGAGCGACGGGACCAGGTCTTGATGACGTTCTGGGTACCCGCCTCGTTCTGCGCGTCCACCTTCTTGAGAAGGTGGCCGTCGATGAAGGGGCCCTTCTTGAGACTGCGCGGCATCTGACCTGCTCCTAGCGCTTCTTGTTGGTCTTGCGGCGGCGCACGATGAGGGCGTTCGAAGCCTTCTTCGGGCTACGAGTGCGACCCTCCTTCTGGCCCCACGGCGAGACCGGGTGGCGGCCACCAGAGGTCTTACCCTCACCACCACCGTGCGGGTGGTCGATCGGGTTCATGGCGACACCACGCACGGTCGGGCGGACGCCCTTCCAGCGCATACGGCCGGCCTTGCCCCAGTTGATGTTCGACTGCTCGGCGTTGCCGACCTCGCCGACGGTGGCGCGGCAGCGCGCGTCGACCAGGCGGATCTCGCCGGAGGGCATGCGCAGGTGCGCCATCTTGCCCTCACGCGCGAGCAGCTGGATGCCGGCACCGGCGGAGCGGGCCATCTTGGCACCGCCA
Source organism: Kitasatospora sp. NPDC057936 (assembly GCF_042887525.1). Taxonomy (NCBI): domain Bacteria; kingdom Bacillati; phylum Actinomycetota; class Actinomycetes; order Kitasatosporales; family Streptomycetaceae; genus Kitasatospora; species Kitasatospora sp. NPDC057936. The sequence continues at coordinate 64,275 of NZ_JBHVPD010000018.1, read as the reverse complement.
CCGGGACGCAGCTCCACCGCGTGGATGGTGGTACCGACCGGGATGTTGCGAAGCGGCAGGTTGTTGCCCGGCTTGATGTCGGCGCCAGCGCCGTTCTCGATCCGGTCACCCTGCGCGATGCCGCGCGGCGCGATGATGTAGCGCTTCTCGCCGTCCGCGTAGTGCAGGAGCGCGATGCGCGCGGTGCGGTTCGGGTCGTACTCGATGTGCGCGACCTTGGCCGGCACGCCGTCCTTGTCGTGACGACGGAAGTCGATCACGCGGTAGGCGCGCTTGTGACCGCCACCCTGGTGGCGAACGGTGATCCGACCGGCGTTGTTACGGCCGCCCTTGCTGTGCAGGGGGCGAACCAGCGACTTCTCCGGCGTGGACCGCGTGATCTCTACGAAGTCGGCCACGCTGGAGCCACGACGGCCCGGCGTAGTCGGCTTGTACTTGCGGATGCCCATTTGGCTCTCTCGTCCTCGTCCTTATCGACGATCACGATCTCCGTTAGGAGACCGGACCACCGAAGATGTCGATGCGGTTGCCCTCAGCCAGCGTCACGATGGCGCGCTTGGTGTCCTTGCGCTTGCCAAAGCCCGTCTTGGAGCGCTTGCGCTTGCCCTGACGGTTGAGCGTGTTGACGGACTCGACCTTGACCGAGAAGACCGCCTCGACGGCCTGCTTGATCTGGGTCTTGTTGGCACCGGGCGACACGACGAACGTGTACTTGTTCTCGTCGAGGAGCGAGTAGCTCTTCTCCGAGATGACCGGCTTCACCAGGACGTCACGGGGGTCCGTGAACGTCTTGCTCGTGATCTCTGCAGCCATCAGGCGGCGCTCCCTTCGAGCTCGCCCTCAGCAGCCACGGCCTTGGCGGACGCGGCGGGACCCGCCACGAAACGCTCGAAGGCGGCCTGGGTGAAGACCACGTCGTCGGAGACGAGCACGTCGTAGGTGTTCAGCTGACCGGCGTCCAGGATGTGCACGTGCGGCAGGTTCCGGGCGCTCTTCAGACCCAGCTCGTCGGCACGCTCGACGACGAGGAGGATGTTCTTGCGCTCGGTGATCTTGCCGAACAGACCCTTGGCGGCCTTGGTCGACGGCGCCTCGGTCGCGACCACGTCGGTGACGACGTGGATGCGGTTGTGGCGGGCCCGGTCGGTGAGCGCACCGCGCAGGGCGGCGGCGATCATCTTCTTCGGGGTCCGCTGCGAGTAGTCGCGCGGCACGGGACCGTGCACGACGCCACCGCCGGCGAACTGCGGGGCGCGGGTCGAGCCCTGACGGGCGCGGCCGGTGCCCTTCTGGCGGTACGGCTTCTTGCCGCCACCGCGGACCTCGGCACGAGTCTTGGTCTTGTGGGTGCCCTGACGGGCCGCAGCGAGCTGCGCCACGACGACCTGGTGCATCAGCGGAACGCTGACCTTCGCGTCGAAGATCTCGGCCGGCAGCTCGAGGCTGCCGGTCTTGTCGCCCGAGGGCGACAGGATGTCAATGGTGCTCATATCCTCACAGCCCCTTCGCCGCGGTGCGGACGAGGACGAGGCCGCCGTTCGGGCCCGGGATTGCGCCCTTGATCAGGAGCAGCCCCTTCTCCGCGTCAACGGCATGGATGGTCAGGTTCTGGGTGGTCACACGCTCGTGGCCCATCCGGCCGGCCATCCTCACGCCCTTGAACACGCGACCCGGGGTGGCGCAGCCACCGATCGAGCCGGGCGAGCGGTGCTTGCGCTGCACACCGTGACCGGCGCCGAGGCCCCGGAAGTTGTGGCGCTTCATGACACCGGCGAAGCCCTTGCCCTTGGAGGTGCCGGTCACGTCGACCTTGACACCCGCCTCGAACAGCTCCGCGGTGATCTCCTGGCCGAGGGTGTACTCGGAGGCGTCCGCGGTACGGAGCTCGACCAGGTGGCGGCGGGGGGTGACACCGGCCTTGGCGAAGTGACCCGCGAGGGGCTTGTTCACCTTGCGCGGGTCGATCTCGCCGAAGCCGATCTGGACGGCGTCGTAGCCGGCCGGGCTGTCGGCGGTGTGGACCTGGGTCACGACATTGGGCCCAGCCTTGACGACGGTCACCGGAACGATCCGGTTGTTCTCGTCCCAGACCTGGGTCATGCCGAGCTTCTCGCCCAGGATGCCCTTAATCTGCTTAGCCATCTTCGGTGCGCCTCTCAGAGCTTGATCTCGATGTCGACGCCCGCCGGCAGGTCGAGACGCATGAGCGAGTCAACCGTCTTCGGCGTGGGGTCGAGGATGTCGATCAGACGCTTGTGAGTGCGCATCTCGAAGTGCTCGCGCGAGTCCTTGTACTTGTGCGGCGAGCGGATGACGCAGTACACGTTCTTCTCAGTGGGCAGCGGCACCGGGCCCGCGACCTGCGCACCAGTACGAATCACCGTCTCGACGATCTTCTTCGCCGAGGAGTCGATGACCTCGTGGTCGTAGGCCTTGAGCCGGATGCGGATCTTCTGTCCCGCCATGGCTACTCAGTAGTCCTTTGTCCTTAGTTGCCGCACGACTCCCTCTCCGACCCCCGCGCTCGGGCGTGTCGCACTCGCGCTTGCAAAAAACCGGCGAAGAACTCGTCGGTTTCAAGATTTCGGGGTGGGGGAGCCGGGCCGAGACCCCGCTCACGCTTCCCGGAAGATTCCCGTACTTTCGCCCCGCAGCTGCCGTGGCGTAGAACTCACGCTTGACGGCCATCACGGGAACGACGAGTACCTGGGACTCGCTTCCGGTCCTCCCGGCGGGAGGCGCGCAGCATCGGCACTCAACCGAGCAACTTGGACATACTGCCACATGGAGCAGCCCGGATGCCAATCGGGGCCGGTGAGGTGTACCTCACCGGCCCCGATCGTCACCCGTTGGGGGTCAGTCCTTCGGCGGGCGGCCGCACACGACGTCGTACTCCTTCGAGGTCGCGTTGGCGCAGTAGAGCTTCTTCTGGTCCGGCCCGAAGGTGTACTCGGACAGGTTCATGTTGATCGGGTTGCAGGCCTGCTTCCCGTTGTACGGCGAGTACTTGGGGCACTTCCCGTTGTCCAGCTGCTGGAGGTGGGCACGCAGCGCGTCCAGGCCCATGTCCTCGACGCCCGGGTTGGTGGACGGCATGAAGCGGTTGGCCGACCACGAGCCGCCCATGGTGGCGAACAGGGCGATCGCGCAGATCAGGCCGGCGGCCAGCTGGGACAGCACGCGCGGCGAGATCCGGGCGGCCCGGGCCGGGGCGACCTCCTCCAGCGTGCCGCGGATCCAGCCGAAGACGCGCTCGTACGTGAGCATCACGCCGAGGACGGCCAGGATGATCAGGCAGTAGAAGATGATCCAGGTGGTGCGCGGGTACAGCTGGACGGCCTGGGTGTGCTCCATGTGGGAGGCGAACCAGAAGCGCAGCAGCCAGGCGCCGGCGAGCACGAAGCCCGCGGTGCGGACCACGACGTTGCGCAGGCCGAGGCCCACGCCGATGCCCACGCCCAGGAGCAGCAGGACGCCGAAACCGGTCTGGCCGGCCAGCTCGCCCGATGCCGGGTAGTCGTGGTAGGTCAGGTCTCCGGCGCGGTCGGAGGCCCAGCCCATGACGTACGCCGGGTCGATGTAGGTGTTGATGTACGCGTAGCGGTCCATCGTCGTGGCGCCCAGGCGGACCAGCTGGTACAGCAGCGGCGCGCCGATCACGGCGGCGGTGACCAGCAGGGTGCCGAGGAACACGAGCGCGCGCTTGATCGCGACCCGGCCCCGCCGCCACGGGAACAGCATCAGGCCGAGGATGAACGAGCCGGGCGCGGCCCACAGGTACCAGCCCGAGTACCAGAGGAACATCACGCCGAACGCGGCGCCGAAGCCGAGGCCGCGCAGCACCGCGGAACGGACCGAGAGCTCGTCGGCGCGGCGGATCTCACGGAAGCAGGCCGCCAGCAGCGGCAGCAGCACCAGCATCGAGCCGTGGCTGTACGGGCGGATCGGGTCGAGGAAGACGATCGAGGTCGGCACGGCGACGGCCATCGCCCAGAACGGGCGCAGCAGCATCCGCCACGAGAGGTAGGCCATCGGCCCCACCAGCGCGCTGAGGATCAGCTGCAGGTCCTTGAGCGCGTGGCCCACGCCGGCGACGCCGTGGTGGAAGAGCTTGGCCCAGACCGCGAGCAGGGCGGGGAACAGCGGGGGGTAGACCCCCGGCAGGCCCTTGCCGCGCATCATGTCGTTGGCCATGCCCATGAGGTTGCCGGGGTCGCCCTCCTGGCCGCCCAGGCCCCACGGGGTGCCGTGCAGCGCGACCACGATGCCGCCGGCGACGACACCGGTGCCGAGGCCCGCGACGGCCGCGCACGCCAGGCGCTGCGCGACCTGGTAGTAGCGCAGCGTGCCGCGGTAGGCGAGGAACAGCAGCACCGCGAGGACGGGGATGCCGAGCAGCGCCGCGTACTGCTGGATCTTGGCGAGGCCGCTGACCTGGCCGATCCGGGTGACGGGATTGACGCTGATGTGCGTGCACAGCAGCATGAACCCGAGGGCGACGACGACGCTGACCACGCCCTCCCCCAGCGGGAGGAACCAGCGCTTCTCGGTCCAGCGCTCGAAGCGGCCGCCCGCCCGGGCCGTCGTCGTCTCTCCGGACGACGCGCCTCTGGCGCCGCCGGGCGTGCTGGAGGGGGCGCCGACGACGTCCGGTGCCAAATCCGTCATGTCAATTCGCTTCCGTGAAGCGGCACTCTGCCGCAGGTCGGGCCGGCTCGCCGGGCGAGCGGGGTCGGCGGGCGCCGGCCGGGGGGCACCCGGTCGCCACGGAACATCCCCGGAAAGCCGACGGGACGTCCACGCCCGACACGCTAGCAAGCCGATGCCGGGCCCCACCCGTTCGGTCACGGGGTACGGGCCCGGCGGTCACGCGCCGTGATCAGCTACGGCCGGCCAGTTCGCGGCGCGGTGCCGCGGCCTTCTTGGTGGCCGGCTGGATCAGCTTGAGGTGCTTGGGCATCCGGCGGATCATCGCCAGCAGCAGGACCAGGCCGGCCCGGGCGAGGTAGATCGTCGCCTTGATCGGGGAGGCGCTGGGCGTGCCGGTGGTCCGCTCGCGCATCGCGACCGGCACCTGCCGGATCACGAAACCGCAGCGGGCGGCGCCGACCATGCTCTCGATCGTGTCGCCCAGGTACTCGACCGGGTACCACTGGGAGAAGAACTCGATCATCGGCTTGTTGCAGGCCTTGAAGCCCGAGGTGGTGTCGGTGAGCCGCGTGCGGGCGACCCGGGACAGCACCACGGAGAGCAGCTTCATCGCCCAGGAGCGCGGGCCGCGCACCTTGTACGAGCCCTCGCCGGCGAAGCGGGCCCCGATGACCAGGTCCGCCTCGTCCAGCTTGGCGATCAGCGTCGGCACGTACGACGGGTCGTGCTGGCCGTCGGCGTCGCACTGCAGCGCGATGTCGTAGTCGTGCAGGTGCGCGTAGCGGTAGCCGAAGCGCATCGCGCCGCCGACGCCCAGGTTGTAGGGCAGCTGGGCGACCTTGGAGCCGTGCGCGGCGGCGACGGCCGCGGTGTCGTCCACCGAGCCGTCGTCGACGACCAGGGTGTCGACGCCGGGCAGCTTCTGCTGGATCTCCCGCAGGATCTTGGGCAGCCCCTCGGCCTCGTTCCAGGCCGGGAGGATGATCAGTACCCGCTTGCCGTCGATCATGCCGTCACCCCGGGGTCGTTCGCCTTGGCGGCGTCGTTGTTGCTGCGCGCGATCGGGTAGTCGTGGTGCTCGGCCAGGTAGGCGCGCATCATCGCGACGTCCTCGGCCAGCGTGCGGGTCTCGGCCTCCAGCCGGGAGGCCTCCCAGCTCAGGTGCAGCGAGACCATCAGCACCAGGATGAAGCCCGCGAACAGGACCAGGCTGACGCCGGAGGCGATGCCGAGCCGGCGGGCGGTGGAGTCCAGGATCGTCGGGAAGAACCCGAGCGGCGCGACGACGACGCCGATCGCGAGCCAGATCGCCGCGTACTTCTCCCGGAGCTGCTGTCGGCGCAGCAGCTCCAGGATGTAGACGAGCACCAGCACGCCGGTGATCGAAGTGATGACGGTGAGATGCACGACGGGGAGCGCCTTTCAGCGGCTGTGTGGCGTGGCCAGAGTAATGACAGTTTAAAAGGCGCGGCGGAACGGACTGCCGCCGCCGGTTGTACGGGGCCCGCGCAGATGGTGTCAGACTTCTGACGACTGACGCGCCGCCATGGTTGCACCCGGTTCCACGGCGGTCGCGGCCGGAGCCGTCAGGGACCGCGCGAGCGCCCACAGCATGGCAGCAGCGCTCACCGCGGCACCAGCCAGGTAGGCCAGTTCGACGCGGGTCGCGATCGCCCCCGGCACCGCGGTGACGGCGACGAGCACCACCGTGCCGGCCAGCCAGGACAGCAGCTGCCGCTGGTGGCGGCCGAGCGAGAGCAGCGCCTGGCCGAAGACGGTCGCGAGCATGTAGCAGAGCGTGCCGAGCGACAGCCACAGGAAGTCGGCCGAGCCGAGCACGTCCTGCGCCTTGAAGAACAGCCGGATCGCCCACGGGCCGAGGATCACCGTCGGCACGCCGGCCGCGGTGCACATCAGGGCGACGATGCCGCCGGTGCGCAGCAGGACCTTGCGGAACTCCCCGTGGTTGCCGGCCGCCGCGGCGCCGGACAGCGAGGAGACCAGCGAGGCCTGGATGGCCGCGTACGCGAAGAGCGGCACCCGGGCCAGCACCACCGCGTTGAGCAGCGCGGCGATCAGCGCCTTGGAGGAGGGCGAGAGCACGCCCACGCTCACCACCGCGGCGTTGACCATGAGCTGCGCGAGCAGCGTCGAGCCGGTCAGCAGGCCGAGCCCGGTGACGACGTCGCGCCAGGCCGGGGCCGGGCCGCCGCGCCGGTCGGCGAGCACCGAGCGCATCCCGATCACCGAGGCGGCGAGCGGCGCCACCACGAGGATCAGGCTGAACGCGAACGCCGAGTGCACGCCGAACAGCGGGATCAGCGCGGCCAGGCCGATCCGCAGACCGCCGTCGACGCCCAGCTGGAGGCCGTAGGAGCCGAACCGGCCGAGGCCGGCCAGCGCGCCGCGGGCCACCGAGCTGACGGCCAGGCCGACCAGGGCGCCGCCCATGCCGGCCACCAGGCCGATGTCGCCGGAGAAGAAGCGGTCCGCGATCGGGCGGGCCGCCACCGCGACGCCGGCCAGCACGACGGCCAGCACGGCGGCGGTGGCCAGCAGCACCCGGCGGATGGCCGGGCCGGGGCCGTGGCCGGCCACGTCGCGGGCGGCCACCAGCCGGTTCAGCTCCAGCTCGACCGGCGAGAACAGGCCGTACCCGACCGACATGACCAGCGTCCACAGCATGGAGACGCCGGCCACCTGCGTGGTGTCCAGGCCGTGCCCGGCGAGCGCCAGGAAGATGTACGAGGAGGCACCGAGCACGACGGTGCCCCCCGCGACGAGCCGCACGCCGGGGGGCAGCGCCCCCAGCAGCCTGGCCACCGGGTTCGTCATCGCAGCGCGGCCTTGGCCTTCAGCGGCTCCCACCAGGCGCGGTTCTCGCGGTACCAGGCGATGGTGGCCGCGAGGCCGTCCTCGAAGCGGACCTGCGGGGCGTAGCCGAGCTCCTCGCTGATCTTGGTGATGTCCAGCGAGTAGCGCAGGTCGTGGCCCTTGCGGTCGGCGACCGGCTCCACGGACGACCAGTCGGCGCCCGCGGCCTGGAGCAGCAGCTCGGTGAGCTCCTTGTTGGTCAGCTCGGTGCCGCCGCCGATGTTGTAGACCTCGCCGGCGCGGCCCTTGCGCATGGCGAGCTCGATGCCGCGGCAGTGGTCGGAGACGTGCAGCCAGTCGCGGATGTTGCCGCCGGTGCCGTACAGCGGCACCTTCTTGCCGTCCAGCAGGTTCGTGGTGAACAGCGGGATGACCTTCTCCGGGAACTGGTAGTGCCCGTAGTTGTTGGAGCAGCGGGTGACCACCACGTCCATGCCGTGGGTGCGGTGGTAGGCGAGCGCCAGCAGGTCGGAACCGGCCTTGGAGGCGGAGTACGGGGAGTTCGGGGCGAGCGGCCACTCCTCGGTCCACGAGCCCTCGGAGATCGAGCCGTACACCTCGTCGGTGGAGACGTGGACGAAGCGGGCGACGCCGTGCTTGCGGGCCGCGTCCAGCAGCACCTGGGTGCCGAGGACGTTGGTCACCACGAACGGGCCGGCGCCCTCGATCGAGCGGTCGACGTGCGACTCGGCCGCGAAGTGCACGACCACGTCGTGTCCGGGCATCACCTGGTCGACGGCGTCGGCGTCGCAGATGTCGCCGCGCACGAAGGCGTAGCCGCTGTGGTCGGCGACCGGGGCCAGGTTGGCCTCGACGCCCGAGTAGGTGAGCTTGTCGAAGACGGTGATCTGATCCGTTGCGTCGGCGCCGAGCAGCTGGCGGACGAACTCTGAACCGATGAAGCCGGCGCCGCCGGTGACGAGGATGCGCATAGTGCGGGCAGTCTACCGGGGTGAATCGAACCCCGGACCCCGGGCCGACGGGGGCTTCCGGAGCGCCCCCGGACCTCACATAAGCTGCTCGGCATGCGTGGAATCCTCTTGGCCGGCGGCACCGGCTCCCGACTCTGGCCGCTGACCCGGGCTGTCTCGAAGCAGCTCCTCCCGGTCTTCGACAAGCCGATGATCTACTACCCGCTGTCGACCCTGGTCATGGCGGGGATCAGCGAGATCCTGATCATTACCACCCCCCAGGACCAGGAGCAGTTCCAGCGCCTGCTCGGCGACGGCTCCCAGTTCGGCCTGAAGCTGGAGTACGCCGTCCAGGAGAAGCCCGAGGGCATCGCCCAGGCCTTCGTCCTCGGCGCCGACTTCATCGGCGACGAGCCGGTCGCGCTGATCCTGGGCGACAACATCTTCCACGGCAGCGGCCTCGGCACCCGGCTCGCCCAGCGCACCGACCCCAAGGGCGGCATGGTCTTCGCCTACCCGGTCGCCGACCCGACCGCCTACGGCGTCGTCGAGTTCGACGACAACGGCCAGGTCATCTCCATCGAGGAGAAGCCGGACGCCCCGAAGTCCCGCTACGCCGTGCCCGGCCTCTACTTCTACGACAACCGCGTCGTGGAGATCTCCCGCGGCCTGACCCCGAGCGCCCGCGGCGAGCTGGAGATCACCGCCGTCAACGAGGAGTACCTCAAGCTCGGCGAGCTGCACGTCACCGTCCTCGACCGCGGCACCGCCTGGCTGGACACCGGCACGTTCGTCTCGATGGTCCAGGCCTCGGAGTTCGTCCGGGTCATCGAGGAGCGCCAGGGCTTCAAGATCGGCTGCATCGAGGAGGCCGCCTGGCGGGCCGGCCTGATCGACGCCGAGCAGCTGCGCGAGCTGGCCGAGCCGCTGCGCAAGAGCGGCTACGGCGACTACCTGGTCGCGCTGCTCGACGAGGAGGCGGCCAAGTGAAGTTCCGCGAACTGTCCATCCCCGGCGCCTTCGAGGTCACCCCGCAGCAGCACGGCGACCCGCGCGGCCTGTTCATGGAGTGGTACCGCTTCGACCGCCTGGAGGAGGTCGTCGGCCACCCGCTGCGGCTCGCCCAGGGCAACCTGTCGGTGTCGGCCAAGGACGTCGTGCGCGGCATCCACTTCGCCGACGTCCCGCCCGGCCAGGCCAAGTACGTCAGCTGCGTGCGCGGCGCCGTCCTGGACGTGGTCGTCGACCTGCGGGTGGGCTCCCCCGCCTTCGGGAAGTGGGAGTTCGTCCGCCTCGACGACACCGAACGTAAGTCCGTCTACATCCCCGAGGGCGTCGGCCACGGCTTCTGCGCGCTGACCGACGACGCCACCCTGTCGTACGTCTGCTCCGAGACGTACAACCCGACCGGCGAGCACTCGGTGCACCCGCTCGACCCGGACCTCGGCATCGAGTGGCCCGCCGACGCCCCCCAGCTGTCGGCCCGCGACGCGGCCGCGCCCACGCTCGCCGAGGCGATCGCGAGCGGCCTGCTGCCGGACTACCGGCAGTGCCTGGCGTACACCGAGGGCCTGCGCACCAACTGAACCGACCGGTGCCCGGACCGGCCGCCCGCAGCGGCCCCGGTCCGGGCATCGCCGTCGGCGGGGGGCCGCGCGGGGCTCAGTATGATGGGCCCGCCGCGGGGTCGTGCTCCCGCCCGCAGGCCCCGAACCCGACCACCGGATGTGCCTCCACCATGACCACTCTGGAAATCCTGCTTCCGTACTACGGCGACGTCGCACTGATGCAGGAGGCGGTCCGCAGCGTCCTGGCCCAGACCGACCCGGACTGGCGGCTGACCGTCGTGGACGACGGCAAGGAGCCCGGGGTCCCGGAGTGGTTCGCGGAGCTCGGCGACCCGCGGGTGCGGTACTTCCGCAACGAGCAGAACCTCGGCGTCACCGGCAACTACCGCAAGTGCCTGGGCATGGCCGAGCACGAGCACATGATGTTCATGGGCACCGACGACGTGATGCTGCCCAACTACGTGGCCACGATCCGCTCGATCCTCGCCCAGCACCCCGGCGTCGCGATGATCCAGCCCGGCGTCCAGGTCATCGGCAGCGACGGCCGGCCGAGCACCTCGCTCGCCGACGAGTCCAAGCGCCGCATCTACGCGCCCAAGGCGCAGGGCCGCGTCCTGATGGACGGCGAGGAGCTCGCCGTCAGCCTGCTCAAGGGCAACTGGCTCTACTTCCCGTCCATCTGCTGGCGCACCGAGGCCGTGCGGACCACCGGCTTCCGCGACAACCTGGAGATCATCCAGGACCTCGCCCTGGTCATCGACCTCCTCCAGGCCGGCGAGCAGATGGTCATCGACGACGTCCGCGCCTTCCAGTACCGCCGGCACGCCGTCAGCATCTCCTCCTCGTCCGCGTTCAGCGGCACCCGCTTCACCGAGGCCCGGCGCTACTTCCTCGACGCCGCCGACCGCCTCGACGCGCAGGGCTGGCCGCGGGCGGCGCGCGCCGCCCGGATCCACCTGTCCGCCCGCATCCACGCCCTCACCCTGGTCCCGGGCGCGATGCGCGCCGGCCAGTGGGACGGTGCGAAGGCCCTGCTGCGCAACGCCACCAGCACGGCCCGCCGTCCCCGCTGACCCACGAACCCCCTGGAGTCCCCGCAATGACCGCTCCGCACACGGCACCGGCCCGGGTGGCCGTCCTCGGTGGCACCGGCTTCATCGGCCGGGTGCTCGGCGCCCGCCTCCTGGCGCAGGGCGCCGAGGTGCTCAGCCTCGCCCGCAAGGCCCCGGCCGAGCCGGCGCCCGGCCGGTTCGTCGCCTTCGACCTCTCCAACGGCGACCCCGCCGAGCTCACCGCGCTGCTCGACCGCGAGCGGATCGACACCGTCGTCAACGCGGCCGGCGGCATGTGGGGCCTGAACGACGAGCAGATGTACCAGGCCAACGTCGTCCTCACCGAGCGGCTGATCGAGGCCGTCGCCGCCATGGCCTCCCCCGCCCGCCTGGTCCACCTCGGCACCGTCCACGAGTACGGCATGGCCCCGGTCGGCACCAGCCAGCGCGAGAGCGACCCGGCCGCCCCGGTCATGGAGTACGGCAAGCTCAAGCTCGCCGCCACCGAGGCCGTCGTGCGCGCCGTCGAGGCCGGCCGGATCTCCGGCGTCGTGCTGCGGCTCGGCAACGTCGTCGGCGCCGGCCAGCCCGGCCACAGCCTGCTCGGCGTCATGGCCGCCAAGCTCGACGCCGCCCGCGCGACCGGCGAGACCGCGCAGCTCTCGCTGCAGCCGCTCACCGCCCTGCGCGACTTCGTCGACCTCACCGACACCCTCGACGCCGTCCTGCTGGCCGCCGCCGACCGCTCGGCCCCGCCGGTCGTCAACGTCGGCACCGGCTCCGCCTCCACCGCCCGCCACCTGGTCGAGCTCCTGATCGAGGAGAGCGGCGTGCCCACCGAGATCACCGAGGTCCCGGCCCCCGACGGCACCGGCCCGGAGACCGAGTGGCAGCAGCTCGACGTCACCGTCGCCCGCGACAGCCTCGGCTGGACCCCCCGCCGCACCCTGCGCGAGGCCGTCCGCGAGCTGTGGACCGCCCAGAGCACCGCGCCGGTCGCATAACGGCCGACCCGTCGTCCCGCGGCGCCCGGAGCACGGCTCCGGGCGCCGCACCCGCATCCGCGCACGAGGGGGAGCCATCGGAGAGCGTTTCCGGCGCGGGACCTTCGCCGACCTGACCGCCGGCCGGGCGAACGCCTTCGGGGCGCTGCGCCTGGTGCTCGCCGCCACCGTGGTGGTGTCGCACGTCTACCCGCTCGGCTGGGGCCGCCAGGACCCGCTGTGGTCCTGGAGCGGGCAGCAGACCGACCTGGGCAAGAGCGCGGTCCTCGGCTTCTTCGCGATCTCCGGTTTCGTCATCACCGGCAGCGCCCGGCGCCTCGGCACCCTGCGGTTCGTCTGGCATCGCGCCCTGCGGATCGTCCCCGGGCTCTGGGTCTCGCTGCTCCTGTCCGCCGCCGTCCTGATGCCCGTGCTCTACCGGTGGCAGCACGGCACCCTCACCGGCTTCTGGGACCGCTCGGACGGACCGCTCAGCTACGTCACCAGCCTCGGCAGCAGCAGCCCGACCGCGGGCTGGGACGTCTCCGGAGTCATCGCCACGGGCATCCGCGCCGGGACGAACTTCGACGGCAGCCTCAACGGCGCCCTGTGGTCGCTCAAGTACGAGCTCCTGTGCTACCTCCTGGCCGCCCTGCTCGCCCTGGCCGGGCTGCTGCGGCGGCCGGCAGCCGTCCCCGCGCTGGCGCTCGCGCTCTGGGTGCTGATCCTCTCCGGCGCCACCGACCTGCCCCCGGACGTGCCCCCGGCCGGCGGACCGGGCGCCACCCTGCCGCTCCTCGGCCGGCTCACCTGGCACCTCGCCGCCGTCCTGGCCTTCACGTTCCTGCTCGGCACCGCCTGCCGGCTCCACGCCGAACGCATACCGGTGGACGACCGCCTCGCCCTGGCCTCCGCCGTGGCGCTGGCCGCCACGCTCCGCTGGGGCGCCTTCGGCGCCCTCGGCCAACCGGCCCTGGTCTACCTGCTGTTCTGGGCCGCGGCCCGGCTCCCCCGCTGGTGCCGGCGCCTCGACGGGATCGGCGACTACTCGTACGGGGTCTACATCTACGGCTTCCCCGTCGAGCAGGCCCTGGCCCTGGTCGGCTGCGCCGCGTACGGCCGGCCGGGCTTCCTGGCCTGCGCGCTCACCGTGACGGGCGTGCTGGCCGCCCTCTCCTGGCACCTCGTCGAGGAACCGGCCACGCGGCTGCGCGGCTGGACGCCCCGGCCGCTGCGCCGCAGCGCCGACCGGGACGGCTCGGCCGCCCGCATCACTTCTTGAAGACCCACACCTTCATCAGCAGGAAGCGGACCACGGTGGCCAGGCCGTTCGCCACGATCAGGCCGCCGACCTCGACGACCTTGGAGGCGTGCGGGGCCGCCACGTCGAGCAGGGCGAGCACGCCGGAGCTCAGCGCGAGCCCGATCACGAACGCGACGGCCCCCTGCAGCTGGTGGCGCAGCGCCCCCTCGCTGCCGGTGATCCCGAAGGTGAACCGCCGGTTGGCGGCGGTGTTGGCGACGGCGCTCACCGCGAGCGCGATCAGGTTGGCGGCCTGGGGGTTGACCACCATCCGGGCCACGACGTACAGCCCGAGGTAGAACAGCGTGCTCAGCACCCCGATGACCAGGAAGGACGGGATCTGGCGGTTGGCCTTGCCGCCGCCGGCGGAGCCCTGCTCCGCGGCGTCCGGCACCGTGGCCGCGTCGGTCGACTCGTTGGTGGAAACCATGTGGGAACCCATGCGATCTGCTTGTCGGGTCAGGAGAGCTCGTACACGGCCACCCGGCCGTTGTCGAAGACGGGGGTGGCGAGGGACTTCAGGAGCGGCGACTCCGGAGCCGGCTTGCGGTCCGCCACCAGGTACCGGACGTGGTACCGGTCCCGCAGCTCCCGGAGGATGTCGGCGGTCGGGTGGTGGATCGCGTCGTCGTTGAGCTTGAGCAGCGGCTGGTCCCAGAAACTGGCGGACTTCTCCGACATCAGCCGCGGCGAGTACGCCCAGCCCTCCACGAGCACCGAGCGCTCGGAGTAGGCACTGAGCCAGAACGAGAGCGAGTTCCAGCAGTTCTGGCCCGGGACCGCCCAGTCGTTCTCGGAGCGGCAGTGGTCGTTGGTGACCAGGACGTCGGTCGGGCGGCTGTGCGCACGCACCCAGCGCGCGGCCTCGACCTGGCCGGCCGGCAGCGGCCAGGCGCCGTCCCAGACGACGTGCTTCGACTGCTGGACGTCGAGCAGCAGCGACGGCGCACCGGCCACGAGCGCGCCCGTGAGGAGCACCAGCCCGCCGCGCCGGCGCAGCCCGGGCAGCGCCCGCCCGGCCGCCCGCCAGAGCAGTCCGACGACGACGGCGACGGCGGCGAGCGCGGCCGCGGCGGCCAGTGCGGGCACCAGCGGGGTGTACGACTTGGTGCCCTTGGCGTCGCCGACCGCCTTGAGCGCGAAGGTCGCCCAGTCCCCCGCGTAGTGGTAGATGCCGTACGTCAGCAGGCCCACGAAGGAGAGCGTGCCGACCGCGAGCGCGACCTTGCCCCGGGCGGGCAGCGCGGCCCGCTCGAAGACCTCGCAGTAGCCCCAGGCCGACAGCAGCACGCCGAACGGCAGCCCGGCCAGCGTGAAGTAGCTGGCGTTGAAGCCATTGACCACCAGGTAGACCGCCGGGCCGGCCAGCGCGCCGCCGAGCAGGAACCACTGGGACTGCTCCAGCCGCAGCCGGCGCCGCCAGATCAACGGGACCATGCCCACCAGGCGGAGCTGGTGGTTGAGCAGGAAGGCGATCAGGGTCGCCGCGACGACCACCGCCTGCGTCACCGCGGTCCTGGTGTGCGCGGGGTCGGCCCAGTACTTCTGGACGTTGCCGAAGGGCACGACCTCCAGGCCGTAGCTCTCGAACTTGAACAGCACGGCGGTGGCGAACAGTTGGGCTCCGGCCACGATCACGCCGAGGCGGACGATCGCCCACGGGATCCGCCGGGTGCCGATGAGCACCATCAGGCCCGCGAAGGCCAGGCCCGCCAGGGTGACGGGCAGTGAGCTCGCCTTGGCCGCGCTGGAGGCCAGCGCGAAGAGCGCGACCAGGACGTAGGCGCCCCGGCCGAGCAGCGGCGCCCGGTCCCGCGCGGCACCGCCGGCGTCCCCGTTCGCGTCCTCGTTCGCGTCGCTCGCGTCCTCGTCGCCGCGGCCGCGCAGCACGTCCGCGATCACGCCGATCAGCGCCATCAGCAGCGGCTGGCTGTAGGTCAGCGACAGGCTCGCCCAGGACATCAGCGGCACCAGCGGCGCGCCGAAGGTCCAGTTGGGGGTGTTGTTCGGGTAGACCGCGTTGAACTCGCCGACCGCGAACACCAGCAGCGCCGCGACCGGCCCGGCCCAGGCCCGGCCGGACAGCCGGTGCCCCACCACCGCGGTGATCACCATCGCGAGGGCGACCAGCGCGGGCACCATCAGCCGCATCTGGACCACCGGCAGGTCGATGTGGCCGACCAGGTCGGTCATCGCCATGTGCGCGAAGGTGAACCAGTGGTAGTGCAGCGGCTCCCCCGCCGCCTGCGGGAAGGTCAGCGGGAAGTTGTTCTTCGCGTTGCCGGCCAGCGAGAGCAGGTACGGCAGGTCGATGTACTGCCGGGTGGTCTCGGTGTCCGGGATGATCGGGTTGCGGCTGAGGACGGCCGCGTAGAGGTAGGCGCTCGTGAGGCCGACGATGCCGGCGACGGACCAGTTCCAGCCCGTCGAGGTCCGCCGGTACCCGCGCGGGAACCAGTGCCGCCGCAGCCGCGGCACTGCGAGGAACGGGACCACCACGGCGAGCGGCCACGCCGTGGCGGCCGACTGGAGGCCGAGCCCGACCAGGACCGCCCAGGCCGCCAGCTCCAGCACGAGACCGACGACGGCGCCGAAGGCGAGGTCCTCGACCAGGGTGTGCGGCCGGCGGCGCAGGGCCCGGAACACCAGGGTGCCCGGCAGCAGGACGCCCCAGAGCACGTAGAAGGTGTAGCGCGCGACGTCCGAGACGGAGGTGTCCGAGGCCAGGAGCAGGGCCACCAGCAGGGCGTACGCGGCCAGCGCCGGCAGGAACCGCACCAGTCGCGCGCCGGTGCCGGGCCGGGCGGTGCCGGACACCGACGCGCCGACCCGCCCCTCGGCCGCGGACGGCGTCCCGAGAGCGGGTGCGGTGCTGTCAGTGGTGCCCATCGCGTGTTCTTTCTCCTGCGGGCTCGGCGTCGGGGTCACGGCGGTCGGTGGCGGAGTCCGGTCCGGGCGGGACCGGACTCGCGCTCACGCCACGAACTCGGAGACCTTCGCCGGCTTCGCGCTGCGGCCGTCGGCCGAGTCGTAGCCCACGAAGTAGGCCGGTCGCGCCTGGGCCGCCGAGTAGATCCGGCCGACGTACTCGCCGAGCAGACCCATGCAGATCAGCTGGACGGCGCCGAGGAAGAGCATCCCGATGAACAGTGAGGACCAGCCGGGCACGGTCTTGCCGAGCGCGTACGCGACGGTGGTGTAGACGCCGAGGCCGAAGCAGAGCACGAAGCTCAGCACGCCGAGCCAGGTGGCGAGCCGCAGCGGGGCGGCCGAGAAGTTGGTGATGCTGTCGATGGCCAGGCGGAGCATCTTCGACAGCGGGTAGTGGGTGCTGCCGGCGACCCGCTCCTCGCGCACGTAGACGACCTCGCCGCTCGGGAAGCCCAGCCACGGCACGAGCAGGCGGTAGACCGGCTGGTGCTCGGGCAGCGCCTTCAGGGCCTCGACGGCGGCCCGGCTGAGCAGGCGGAAGTCACCGGCCTGGTTGGGCATCTTCTTGCCGACGAGCTTGCGCATCAGCCAGTAGTAGGCGCCGGCCGTGCGCCGCTTGAACACGGTGTCGGTGCCGCGGTCGCCGCGCACGCCGTAGACGATGTCGAGGTTCTGCTCGCGCGCGAGCGAGAGCATCTCGGGGATCTTCTCCGGCGGGTCCTGCAGGTCGGCGTCGATCGACACGACGTAGTCGCCGAAGGCGCGGTGGATGCCCGCGGTCAGTGCCGCCTGGTGCCCGGAGTTGCGCGCGAAGCGGACGATGCGGAACTCCGGCCAGTCCTGGTGGATCTTCTGCATGAGCGCCGGGGTCGCGTCGGTACTGCCGTCGTCGATGCCGACGACCTCGTAGCTGATGCCGAGGTCGTCGAGGATCGGACGCAGCCGCTCAACGGTCAGGGGCAGCGCCTCCTGCTCGTTGTAGATCGGCATGACGACCGACAACAGCGGCGCCGGCCTGGTGGCCTCCGGCTCTGCCGATACAGCTGCGGTGAACATCAGTTGTCGCCTGTTTCCTTGTGAATGGGGATGTTCGATCAGTGCCGGGGCCCTGGTGACGGCCAGGCTAGCAGCAGGTTTTTACCTCTCGATGAATGCTTCTTGGGCGGAGCATTCATCGAGGAGCCCACCGTTCAGGGGCGGCGGGGGGCAGGTTCGTCCGAGACCTGGCGCAGGGTCGCCATGGACCGGTCCAGGGCCTTCTTGAGGACCTTCGACAGCGGCTTCTCGACCAGCCGGTGGATCAGCCAGGCGGTGACCAGGACCGTGGCCAGCGCCGCGAGCAGGGCCGCCTTGACGCCGAGGCCCCGGGTGAGGAGGAAGTGGATCAGCGTCCAGCCGACCTCCTGGTGGATCAGGTACAGCGGGTAGGTCAGCGCGCCCGCGACGGTCAGCCACTTCCACTGCACCCAGTCGAACCAGCCCAGTGCCGCGCCCAGGACCAGCAGGAACGCCAGCGTGACCGCGGCCGCCATGACGTTCCAGGAGAGCGGGTGGCCGAGGACGTTGACGTACATGTCCTTGATGGAGTTCAGCCTGGTCAGCGCGAGGATCCAGGAGAAGCCGACGATGCCCCAGAGCAGCAGGTTCGACCCGAACTTGTACATGAGGAACATGCCGACACCGGCGATGAAGAACGGCGACTCGTTCGGCATGGCCATCGTGGTCAGCAGCGGTATCCCGGCCTGCGGGGCGAGGACCGCGAAGATGGTCCAGATCCCGCAGAACGCCACCACCTTGCGGTAGGTGAGGCCGGTCGCCACGACGATGGCGAACAGCAGGTAGAACCGCATCTCGACCCAGAGGGTCCAGTACACGCCGTCGACGTGCCGCATCCCGAGCGGGGTCTGCAGCATCGTCAGGTTGCCGAGGATCGTGGTCAGGTTGAGCCCGTCCGCGGCACCGAGCCGGGCGAAGTGCTTGAAGTTGAGCACCACCAGGCTGGTCAGCGCGATGCCGGCCCAGTAGGCCGGGTAGAGCCGGACCACCCGGGAGACGAAGAACTCGCCCGGTCGCTTCCCCCAGCAGCTCATGCAGATCACGAAGCCGCTGATCACGAAGAACAGCTCGACGCCGAGCCAGCCGTACGCCGCCATGCGGTTCACCAGTGGCAGCGCCTGCTTGGGGGTCACCCCCTGCCAGACGCCCGCGATGCCCACGTAGGCCGTCCAGTGGAAGGACATCACGCTGAGGGCGGCGAACAGCCGCATGCCGTCCAGCGCGTAGAGGCGGGGGCGCTTCGGCTTGAGGGTGCCGGATTCGCCGGTCCGGGCCGAGGCACGGCGCCGGAGCAACGAGGGCTTCGTCAGAAGCGGAGCAGAGGTCATTCCGGAGCGCTTTCGGCGAGTGGGGCGAAGAGAGCCACGGTCAGCCTCGCTCTGGCGACGGCTGCGGGTGCCCCAGTCTATCCGGCGTGGAAAGCCCCCACCCACACCGGTGCCCCGGATGCCAGCCGACACGCCGAAGGGCCCCGCACACCCTGGAGTGTGCGGGGCCCTTCGGACTGGCCTGTACGAGGCAGGCAGGTCAGAACATCAATTACTTGATGATCTTGGTGACCTGGCCGGCGCCGACGGTGCGGCCACCCTCACGGATGGCGAACTTCAGGCCCTCCTCCATGGCGATCGGCTGGATCAGCGCGACCGTCATGCCGGTGTTGTCGCCCGGCATGACCATCTCGGTGCCCTCGGGGAGGGTCACGACGCCGGTCACGTCGGTGGTGCGGAAGTAGAACTGCGGGCGGTAGTTGTTGAAGAACGGGGTGTGGCGGCCACCCTCGTCCTTCGACAGGATGTAGGCCTGGGCCTCGAAGTCGGTGTGCGGGGTAACCGAACCCGGCTTGATGATGACCTGGCCGCGCTCGACGTCCTCGCGCTTGATGCCGCGGAGCAGCAGACCGACGTTCTCACCGGCCTGGCCCTCGTCGAGCAGCTTGCGGAACATCTCGATGCCGGTGACCGTGGTGGTGGTCTTGGTCTCCTTGATGCCGATGATGTCGACAGTCTCGTTGACCTTGAGGATGCCGCGCTCGATGCGGCCGGTGACGACGGTGCCACGACCGGTGATCGTGAAGACGTCCTCGATCGGCATCAGGAACGGCTGGTCCACGGCGCGGGCCGGGGTCGGGATGGCCTCGTCCACGGCGTGCATCAGGCCGAGGAGCTTCTCGCCCCACTCCTTGTCGCCCTCCAGCGCCTTCAGCGCGGAGACGCGGACGACCGGCAGGTCGTCGCCCGGGAACTCGTACTCGGAGAGGAGCTCACGGACCTCGAGCTCGACGAGCTCCAGGATCTCCTCGTCGTCCACCATGTCGGCCTTGTTCAGGGCGACGACGATGTAGGGGACGCCGACCTGGCGGGCCAGGAGGACGTGCTCCTTGGTCTGCGGCATCGGGCCGTCGGTGGCGGCGACCACCAGGATGGCGCCGTCCATCTGGGCGGCACCGGTGATCATGTTCTTGATGTAGTCAGCGTGACCCGGGCAGTCGACGTGGGCGTAGTGACGCGCCTCGGTCTGGTACTCGACGTGCGCGATCGAGATGGTGATACCGCGCTGACGCTCCTCCGGGGCCTTGTCGATCTGGTCGAACGGCGTGAAGGGGTTGATGTCCGGGTACGCGTCGTGCAGCACCTTGGTGATGGCCGCGGTCAGCGTGGTCTTACCGTGGTCGATGTGACCGATGGTGCCGATGTTGACGTGGGGCTTCGTCCGCTCGAACTTCGCCTTCGCCACTGAGTCCTCCTGAGGACAGTTCCTGTACGCCGTGCTGACGTCAGTTGGTCTTTTATCGGGTTGGGTGCGGGATGCCCGAGGACACCTCGTACCGTCCCGCGGGTGGGGGCCGGAGGGGCCCGGGAGAATCCGTCCGGATCCTCCCGGGTCGCCTCCTAATAGCCTAAGGGGTGGCAATCGTCCCGAATGTCGGGACGAACTGCCTCCTCGGGTAAGGGATCGGCTCGCGCCGGTCCTTACTCGCCCTTGGCCTTGGCGATGATGTCGTCCGCCACGTTCTTCGGAACCTCGGCGTACGAGTCGAACTGCATCGAGTAGCTCGCGCGACCAGAGGTCTTGCTGCGCAGATCACCGACGTAGCCGAACATCTCGGAGAGCGGCACCAGCGCCGTGACGACGCGGGCACCGTGACGCTCGTCCATGGACCGGATCTGGCCACGGCGAGAGTTGATGTCACCGATCACGTCGCCCATGTAGTCCTCGGGCGTGGTGACCTCGACGGCCATCATCGGCTCAAGAAGGACCGGCTTGGCCTTCCTGGCGCCTTCCTTGAAGGCCATCGAACCGGCGATCTTGAACGCGAGCTCGGAGGAGTCGACGTCGTGCGACGCACCGTCGAGCAGCGTGACGCGGACACCCTGGAGCGGGTAGCCGGCGAGCACACCGAACTCCATGGCCTCCTGGCAACCGGCGTCGACCGAAGGGATGTACTCCTTCGGCACGCGGCCACCGGTGACCTTGTTCACGAACTCGTAGCCCTCGGCCTGCTCGAGCGGCTCGATCGCGATCTGGATCTTCGCGAACTGGCCCGAACCACCGGTCTGCTTCTTGTGCGTGTAGTCGATGCGCTCGACGGCCGAACGGATCGTCTCGCGGTAGGCGACCTGCGGCTTGCCGACGTTGGCCTCGACCTTGAACTCACGCTTCATGCGGTCGACCAGCACCTCGAGGTGCAGCTCGCCCATGCCCGCGATGATGGTCTGGCCGGTCTCCTCGTCCGTGTTGACCTGGAAGGACGGGTCCTCCTCGGCGAGACGCTGGATGGCGACACCCAGCTTCTCCTGGTCACCCTTGGACTTGGGCTCGATCGCGACGCGGATGACCGGGGCCGGGAAGTCCATGGACTCCAGGATGACCGGGTGCTTCTCGTCGGACAGCGTCTCACCGGTGGTGGTCTGCTTCAGGCCCATGACGGCGACGATGTCGCCGGCGCCCACCGACTCGATCTCCTCACGCTTGTTCGCGTGCATGCGGTAGATCTTGCCGATGCGCTCCTTCTTGCCCTTGACGGCGTTCAGCACCGAGGTGCCGGACTCCAGGCGGCCGGAGTAGATCCGGACGAAGGTGAGCTTGCCCAGGTGCGGGTCGGACATGATCTTGAACGCCAGCGCGGCCAGCGGCTCGTCGTCCGACGCCTTGCGGGAGATCTTGGTGTCCGGGTCGTTGGGCTTGGTGCCCTCGACGGACTCGATGTCCAGCGGCGACGGCAGGTACTTGACGACCGCGTCGAGCAGGGGCTGAACGCCCTTGTTCTTGAAGGCGGTGCCACAGAAGATCGGGGTGAAGTCCGAGTTCAGGGTGCCCTTGCGGATCGCGGCCTGCAGCAGCTCGACCGGGATCTCCTCGCCCTCGAGGGCGAGCTCCATGATCTCGTCGCTGACGTTGGAGACGGTGTCGATCAGCGTCTCGCGGTACTCGTCCGCCTGCTCCTGCAGCTCGGCCGGGATGTCGACGATGTCGTACATCTCGCCCTTGGCGGCCTCGGCCGACCAGACCAGCGCCTTCATGCGGACAAGGTCGACAACGCCCTTGAAGTCCGCCTCGGCACCGATCGGGAGCTGCATGACCAGCGGGGTGGCGCTGAGGCGCTCCACGATGGTGTCGACGCAGAAGAAGAAGTTCGCGCCCGTGCGGTCCAGCTTGTTGATGAAGCAGATGCGCGGGACGCCGTAGCGGTCAGCCTGCCGCCACACGGTCTCGGACTGGGGCTCGACACCGGCGACACCGTCGAACACCGTCACGGCACCGTCGAGGACGCGCAGCGAACGCTCCACCTCGACGGTGAAGTCGACGTGACCCGGGGTGTCGATGATGTTGATGGTGTTGTCGACGTCGTCGACCGTCCAGTGACAGGTCGTCGCGGCCGACGTGATCGTGATGCCGCGCTCCTGCTCCTGCTCCATCCAGTCCATGGTGGCAGCGCCATCGTGGACCTCACCGATCTTGTACGAGACACCGGTGTAGAACAGGATCCGCTCGGTGGTGGTGGTCTTGCCCGCGTCGATGTGCGCCATGATCCCGATGTTGCGGACCCTGGCGAGGTCAAGGGAGGTTGCAGCCATGGTGGCTCGTTCTCTCTCTGTCTAGTGACGGGGTACGGACTACCAGCGGTAGTGCGCGAAGGCCTTGTTGGACTCGGCCATCTTGTGGGTGTCCTCGCGACGCTTCACGGAAGCGCCCAGGCCGTTGCTGGCGTCGAGGATCTCGTTCATCAGGCGCTCGGTCATGGTCTTCTCGCGACGGGCGCGGGAGTAACCGACCATCCAGCGCAGCGCCAGGGTGCTGGCGCGGCCCGGACGGACCTCGACCGGAACCTGGTAGGTCGCGCCACCGACACGGCGGGACTTGACCTCGAGGGCCGGCTTGACGTTCTCCAGCGCGCGCTTCAGCGCGACGACCGGGTCCGAGCCGGTCTTCTCACGGACGCCCTCGAGGGCGCCGTAGACGATCCGCTCGGCGGTGGAGCGCTTGCCGTGCAGCAGGATCTTGTTGACCAGCTGGGTGACGACCGGGGAGCCGTAAACCGGGTCGATGATGACCGGGCGCTTCGGGGCGGGGCCCTTACGAGGCATTCTTACTTCTCCTTCTTGGCGCCGTAGCGGCTGCGAGCCTGCTTGCGGTTCTTGACACCCTGGGTGTCGAGCGAACCGCGGATGATCTTGTAGCGGACACCAGGAAGGTCCTTCACACGACCACCGCGCACCAGCACGATGGAGTGCTCCTGCAGGTTGTGGCCCTCGCCCGGGATGTAAGCGGTGACCTCGATCCCGCTGGTGAGGCGCACACGGGCGACCTTACGAAGCGCCGAGTTCGGCTTCTTCGGGGTGGTCGTGTACACACGCGTGCAGACCCCACGGCGCTGCGGGGAACCCTTCAGCGCGGGAGTCTTGTTCTTCTCGACCTTGTCCTGCCGGCCCTTTCGGACCAGCTGCTGGATCGTAGGCACCGTTTCTCCGTTTTCTGTGTGCCAAGGCTTGGTGGAACTAACCTGCGGTGTCTCCCTCGCACACGACCCCGTGGTCGACCCACGCGGTCGGGTGTGTTGGGCTTGTTACGACACGGAATCCCATGGCTGATGTACAGCGACGGCGCTCTACGCGCGGAGCGCTGGAGGGCGCTCCGGCTCGGCGCGGCGGCCGGTGTGCATGCACGCACAAGGACCCGGGGACACCCCAGGCACAAGGTCAGAGCGTACCTAGCGCATGGGGCGCGGTCAAAACAAATGCAACGCCGCAGGTCGCGGCTGTCGGCCGGGTGTCGCGGGGGTGTCCCGCGAACGGCAGCCCGGTGACGAGCCGCCCTCCTGCCGCTCTACCACACCGGAGTGGCGTACGCCACTCGGCGCCCGGCACGGCGGCGCCCTCCGGCGCTCAGCCCCGGCCCCCCGCCGCCAGGACGACCCCCAGGAACATCAGGGCCCAGAACGCGGAGCCCAGGTAGCCGACCACCAGCCCGATGACCGCCGCCCAGTCCCCGTCCTGGTTGCGCTGCCTGATCTGCGAGCGGGCGATGTGGCCGGTGATCACCGCGGGCAGCGACAGCCCGGACAGGCCGAGCACCATCGACGTGACGGCCAGGCCGTTGGTGGAGCGCACCTGGTACGGCGGGTACGGCATCGGCGGCGGGTACGGCTGGAACGTCTGCGGCACCGGGCGCCCGTCGAACGCCGCCGGCGGCACCACCGGCCCGGACGGCAGGTCGGCGACCAGCACCGACAGCTGGCCGTAGGTCTGCGCGTGGGCCGCCGCCTCGTGGCGCTGCTCGTACTCCTCCAGCGACAGCCGGCCCTCGGCGTACGCCGCCTTCAGCACGTCGATCGTGCGGTCGCGGTCCGCGTGCGCCGCCCTCATCCCGGACTGCGGCGAAGGCTCACCCCAGGGCTGCACAGCCATCCGTCGCCTCCCGACACCCCGGCGCGCGCCGCGCGCCCAACTGGTCCTCATAGTGCCGGACGAACGGGGCGGCCGAGTAGTTGCCGGTTCACGGCAGGGGATTGCCGGAGCCGGTGTGCCTCACCCGTTCGGGGGACAAACTCAGGTCATCCTCAACTCGGACGACAGCCCGTTCGGCGAGTGACAGGCTGGATCCGCACGACCCGTCGACCAGAGAAGGCAACCATGCAGGCGTCAGCGCCTCCGCCGTCCGGAGCACCCGGACCCGCCACCCCGTCCGCCGCCTCCGCCGTCACCCCGTCCGCCGCTCCCGCCGCCTCCGCGGTGAGCATCCAGGGGCTCTGTAAGCACTTCGGCACCCAGGCCGCCGTCGCCGGGCTCAGCCTGGAGCTGCCGGCCGGCGCGTTCGTCGGACTGGTCGGCCCGAACGGCGCGGGCAAGACCACGACGCTCTCCATGGTCACCGGCCTGCTCCGGCCCGACCAGGGCGCCGTCCTCGTGCACGGCGGCGACGTCTGGGCCGACCCGGTCGCCGTCAAGGCGCGGATCGGCATCCTGCCCGAGGGCCTGCGGATGTTCGAGCGGCTCAGCGGGCGCGAGCTGCTGCAGTACAACGGGCGGCTGCGCGGCCTGCCCGGCGCCGAGGTGGACCGCCGGGCCGAGGAGCTGCTGGCCGTCCTGGACCTCGCCGCCGACGCCGACAAGCTCGTCGCCGACTACTCCACCGGCATGCGCAAGAAGATCGGCCTCGCCGCCGCGCTGCTGCACAACCCCGACGTGCTGTTCCTCGACGAACCCTTCGAGGGCGTCGACCCGGTCTCCGCGCAGACCATCCGCGGCGTGCTCAAGCGGTACGCGGCCGCCGGCTCGACGGTGGTCTTCTCCAGCCACGTCATGGAGCTCGTCGAGCAGCTCTGCGACTGGGTCGCCGTCGTCAACGCCGGCCGGGTCATCGCCCACGGGCCGCTGGACGCCGTCCGCGGCGGGCGCAGCCTGCACGAGGCCTTCCTCGACCTGATCGGCGTCCGCGAGGACGACGGGCAGGCGCTCGGCTGGCTCGGCGGCGGGAACGCCGGGGGCGAACAGTGACAACGGCCGTCCCCGACGGGGGGACGGTCGTCCGCGCGCTCGTGGCGCTCAAGCTGCGGCTGCTGCGCAACGGGCTGAAGCGCAGCCGGGGCCGGGCCGGGGTGTACATCGTCGGAGCGGTGTTCGGCCTGCTCTTCGCCACCGGGATCGCCCTCGCCCTGGCGGTGCTCAACGGCCGGGTGGCCGGCTCCGGGGACGCCGGCGTGATGCTGCTCGGCGTGCTCACCCTCGGCTGGGCCGCCATCCCGCTGTTCCTGTTCTCCAGCGACGAGAGCGCCGACCCGACCCGGCTCACCATGCTGCCGCTGCGGCCCGGACCGCTGCTGCGCGGCTCGCTGCTGGCCAGCCTGATCGGGCCGGGACCACTGGTCAGCCTGGTGCTCGTCACCGGTGCGGCGCTGTCCGGCGCGAACGGCGGCGCCTCGGCGGCGGCCGACCTGATCGGCGTGCCGCTCGCCGTGCTCTGCCTGGTCACGCTCTCCCGGGCGGTCGCGGCCGGCAACGCCCGGATGCTGTCCAGCCGGCGCGGCAAGGACTTCGCGATCTTCGGCGGACTGCTGTTCGCCCTGCTCGTCCAGGGCGCCAACGTCGGCTGGCAGAGCACCTTCGGCCGCCCCGACGCCAACGGACACCTCGACCTCGGCCCGCTGCGGCCGATCGCCGCCGTGCTGCGCTGGATCCCGCCGATCGGTGCGATGGACGCGGGCCGGACGGCCGGCGAGGGCCGGTACGCGCTCGCGCTGCTCCAGCTGGCGCTGGCCGGTGCGCTGCTCGCCCTGCTGCTGCGCTGGTGGCGGCGGAGCCTCCAGGAGCTGATGGTCACCGCGGACTCCTCGACCCTGGAGGTGGCCCGCGGGGTGCAGAGCTCGCGCGGCTGGGGCTTCCTGCCGGCCGGCCGGACCGGCGCGGTGATGCAGCGCCACCTGCGGTACGCCTGGCGCGAGCCGCGGGCCAAGGCGGCGGTGTTCACCAGCATCGGCATGACGCTGGTGATCTGCGTGCTGTCGGTGGTCCAGGGCTGGTCGAGCGTCTACCTGCTGGCGGCGACCGGGATGTTCCTCGGGCTGCAGATGCTCAACCTGTTCGGCATGGACGGCTCGGCGTTCTGGATGATCGCCGCGACCCTGCGCACCCCGGCCGACGCCCGCGACGAGCTGCGCGGACGGGCGTACGCGGTGCTGTCGTACGCGGTGCCGGTGACGCTGGTGCTCGCCGTGGTGCTGACGGTCGTCACCGGGGACTGGGCGCACCTGCCGTCCGCGCTCGGCCTCGCCCTCGCGCTGCTGGGCTGCGGCATCGCGGTCGGCTCGATGCTGAGCGTGCTCGCGCCGTACACGATGCCCGCGGACAGCAACCCGATGCGCAACGCCGCACCCGGGCAGAGCGGGCTGGTGCTGCTCAACCAGTTCGGGTCGATGCTCGGCGTCGCGCTGCTGGCGCTGCCCGTGGCCGGCTACCTGGGCTGGGCCCTCGCCGCCGACCGGCCCACCTGGCCGCTGCTGGCGGTCGGGCCGGTCTACGGCGGACTGATCGCGTACCTCGGCGTCCGCATGGCGGGCGCCCGCCTGCTGGAGCGCACCCCGGAGATCCTGGCCAAGGCCATAGAGCGCTGAGCGGTGCCGTGAGCGCCCGGTCCCCCGACGACGGGGGCCGGGCGCTCACTCGTCCGGC
The DNA here is from genome assembly GCF_042887525.1 of Kitasatospora sp. NPDC057936. Taxonomy (NCBI): domain Bacteria; kingdom Bacillati; phylum Actinomycetota; class Actinomycetes; order Kitasatosporales; family Streptomycetaceae; genus Kitasatospora; species Kitasatospora sp. NPDC057936. Next base: position 37,282 of record NZ_JBHVPD010000018.1, on the reverse strand, counting down.
GGGCCGTCCGGCTCGTCGGCACGGCCCGGCGCTCCGGCCGTGCCCGTCCCCCACCCCCCGCGCCCCCACGTACCGCCCCCCCGGCAGCACTCGACCGCCCGTTCCCCCACCGCCCCTCGGCCGCCCCCGGCGACGCCCGGCGCTCCGGCCCTGCCCGTCCCCCACCCCCGCGCCCCCACGTACCGCCCCCCGGCAGCGCTCGACCGCCCGTTCCCCCACCGCCCCCTCGGCCGCCCCCCCCGGCGACGCCCGGCGCTCCGGCATCATGGCTGGAGGAAACCGGCCGTCGACGAGAGCAGGGACACACCGTGGGCAAGCGGGCGCAGCAGGGCGGCGGGGACGCCGGACCGCTGCTGGAGCAGGCGGTGCGGTCGGTGCTGACGGCCCCGGACGAGTTGCTGGACCTCGCGCTGGACACGGGCGCGTCGCTGCTGGCCGCGTCGGCCGGGCAGTGGCCGGCGGTGAGCCGGGCGGTGCTCGGGTACGCGGACACCGCCGTCGGGCGGTGCTGGTCGGCGGGGTGGCGCCCGGCCGACCTGGTGCGGGTGGTCCGGCGCGAGCTGAAGCCCGTCCACCTCGCGCTCGCCGTGGACCTGATCGCCGCCGAGGGCCGCCGCCACCCGGCGGCCGCGCTGGACCGGCGCTGGCAGGAGCAGCTGCGCGAGCTGGAGACCGAGGTGTGGTGGCCCGGCGACGACGGCTACCTGACCGCCTTCGCCCAGCGCCACCGGCTGGACCGCTTCGCGCTCGCCACCGCCGCCCTGGAGCTGATCCGCACCTGGGGCCGGCTGCCCCCGATCGCCCCGGTCGGGCCCGCCCCCGGTTCCGCACCCGCGCGCGGCGCGGCCGGGCCGGTGCCGGGCGAGCCGAGGATGCTGGCGCGCATCCGGGCGCTGCTCGCGAAGGCCGAGTCCACCGAGTACCCGGAGGAGGCCGAGGCGCTGACCGCCAAGGCCCAGCAGCTGATGGCCCAGCACAGCATCGACGAGGCGCTGCTGGCCGCCGCCGGCGCGGACCGCGACGCCCCGGCGGCGCTGCGGATCGGCGTGGACAACCCGTACGAGGGCCCGAAGACGATGCTGCTGGACGCGGTCGCGGCGGCGAACCGGTGCCGGGTGGTGTGGGCCAAGGAGTTCGGCTTCTGCACGGTGGTCGGCTTCGACGGCGACCTGGACGGCGTCGAGCTGCTGTACACCTCGCTGCTGGTGCAGGCCACGCACGCGCTCAACAAGGCCGGCGCGGGCCGGGACTCGCGCACCAAGGCGTTCCGGCAGTCGTTCCTGGTCGCGTACGCGGCGCGGATCCGCGAGCGGCTGACCGCCGCCACCGAGCGGACGACCAGCGCCGCGGCCGCCGGACGGCACCTGCGCGAGGACGGCACCGAGGAGCAACTGCTGCCGGACGAGCGACTGTTGCCCGCCCTCGCCGCCCGCTCCGAGGCGGTGGACGACGAGGTCGGCCGGCTGTTCCCGAAGCTGGTGTCGCAGCGCGTGCGGGTGAGCGACGGCGAGGGCTGGGCGGCCGGCCGGGCCGCCGCGGACCGGGCCGCCCTGCACGGGCGCGCCGGGGAGATCCGCCGGTAGCGGGCCGTTCGCGCCGGGTGACCCGACGGCCGGGGTGACCTGATAGAACGTAGTCCGCCACGAACACAAGGGGGATCGACGTGACGGATTCGGCGGCCGACGCGGGCTACCGCGACCGCGTGCGCGGAACGCTGCTCGGCGGCGCGATCGGCGACGCGCTGGGCTGGCCGGTGGAGTTCCAGCAGCTGCACCAGATCCGGGACCAGCACGGGCCGGACGGCGTGACCGGGCCGCCGCCCGCGGCGCGCCCCGGGACGGTCGAGGTCACCGACGACACCCAGATGACGCTGTTCACCGCCGAGGGCCTGATCCGCGGCTTCGTCCGCGGCTGGTCGGGCGGCGGCGGATCGGTGCCGGAGGCCGTCCACGGCGCCTACCGGCGCTGGCTGCTGACCCAGTACCAGCCCGCGCCGGACGCCGCGCCGCTCCCCCGCCCGTACGACGGCTGGCTGCTGCGGCAGCCGTTCCTGTACGCCCGGCGGGCGCCGGGCAACGCCTGCCTGAGCGGGGTGTCCGAGCACCCGGTGTTCGAGCCGCCGGCCCGGATCGGGCAGCCGGGACCGGTCAACCCGGGCTCCAAGGGCTGCGGCACGGTGATGCGCTCAGCGCCGTTCGGGCTGGCCAGGCTGGGCGCGGACCAGGCGTTCGGGCTGGCCGTGCAGTGCGCCCAGCTGACCCACGGGCACCCCACCGGCTACCTCGCGGCGGGCGCGTTCGCGGCGCTCGTCGAGCGGCTCGTAAACGGCACCGAGCCGTGGGCGGCGGTCGGCGAGACCGTCGACCAGATCCGCGAGCTGCCGGCTTCGAAGGAGACGGTGCAGGCGCTGGCCCGGGCCGTGCGGGTGGCGCAGGAGTCGGAGCCGTCGGCGGAGGCGGTGGAGCGGGTCGGGCTCGGCTGGATCGCCGAGGAGTGCCTGGCCATCGCGGTGTACTCGTTGCTGGCCGCGACCCTGGACCCCGACCCGGTGCGCACCGCGCTGCTGCTGTCGGTGAACCACTCCGGGGACAGCGACTCCACCGGCGCCGTCTGCGGCAACCTCACGGGTGCCGCGTACGGCGCCGCGGCCCTGCCGCCCGAGTGGGCGGGGGCCGTCGAGGGCCGGGCGGAGCTGCTGCGGGTCGCGGACGACCTGCTGGTGCTGTTCGGCAGCCGCGATCCGTCCCACCCGGCGCTCGGCGGGCGCTACCCGGCCTGGTGAGCCGCTTCCGGCGGCCTACCCGGCCGCCGGGTCGGTGACCTGTCCGAGGAAGAGCGGCCCCCCGCCGGCGGTGTCCCGGATCAGGAACAGGAACGGCCGGTCGACGTGCAGCTCGGCGGGGTGCATGGCCGGCGCCGCCGCTCCGGCCATCCCGGCACCGCTGCCGGCCGCCGCGACCGTGCCCTCCTCGTCGACCTCGATGGTGGCCTTCTGCACCACCGGGCCGACGGCGAGCGGCTCCTTGGAGATGCCGCCGAAGTCGGCCTTGTCGCCGAAGGCCGTGCTGACGCCGAGCGCGCGCAGGGCGGGGGTGAGCTCGTTGGACGTGTCGAAGTGGAAGCGCGGGAGCTCCAGGTCGACGGGCCTGGCGGCGAGGCCGCCGAGGATGCGGTCGAGCTGGGCCTGGTCGAGCCCCTTGGTGAAGGCGGCGAAGCCGCCCTGCGCGGGGACGATCACGTCCATCGCCAACCCGCCTCCGGCGTACGGGAGTTCGACGGCCTGCCAGGGCTCGCCGACGATCCCGCCGGAGCCCTCGGCGTACTTGAGGCTGCCGCTCTGGGCCATCGTGCTCACGTTCGGGGCGGAGCCGTCGAGCTTGTGGAACGGGCGGTCGGCGGTGTGCGCCGGCTTGAACGGGGAGGCCCACTTCGCCTTCAGGTAGAGCGCGTCGGTGAGGACCAGCCGGGTCTGGGCGGTGACCTGGCCCTGCGCGAAGAGGTCCTTGATCCGTCCGTCGGTGGCCTTCTCCACGGCCGCGTTGACGGCCTTGCGGGCGCCCTCCGGATCCTTGCGGAAGTCGGCGGGGTGCACCCCGGTGTCGAAGGCGTCGGCCAGGGTCTGCAGGTAGTCGGGCTGCACGGGGTAGCCCTGCTGGGTCCAGAGGTCGTCGGACCGGCGCAGCGTGACGTCGTCGCCGCCCTGGACCGGGCGGTCGAGTGCGCCGGTGGCGAGGGCGTACTGCTGCGGGGTGAGGCTCGTGTGCAGGGCCTTGGTGAGCTCGTCGGCGGTGGTGCCGCGGGCACCGGGCACCAGCATCGCGAGCAGGGTGGCCAGGCCGGACGGCGAGAGCACGACGTTGCGGCCGGCGCCGTCCGGAGTGGCGGTGAGGGCGTGGAGGAGGTCCAGGCCGAGGGCGCCGGTGCCGGCGGCGGTGGCGGTCACCTGTGCCGGATCGACCGCGGGACCGGTGCCGGACGCCGACACCCGGAGCACCGGCGGCGCGGCGGGCGTGGCGGCACCGGTGCTGCCGCAGCCCGCGACCAGCGGGGCGGCGAGCGCGGCGGCGAGGAGCACCGCCGCCGGGCGACGGGGGCTACGGCGGGTTCCGTGAGGGCTGCGGTACGTCATGGCCCTTCGACGCGCCCGCCCGCCCACCGGTTCCCGCCGTCCGGCTCAGTCCCAGAGCGCGCCGAACTCCAGGAGCTCGTCGCGGTGCTCGATCCGCTCGACCCAGTCGGCCGGCCAGGCCGTCTCACCGTGGTGGGCGCCGGCGAAGGCGCCGGTCAGGCAGGCGAGGGAGTCGGAGTCGCCGCTGGAGTAGGCGGCGCGGCGGACGGCGGCCACCGGGTCGTCCGGCAGCAGCAGGAAGCAGAGCAGGCCGGTGGCGAAGGCCTCCTCGGCGATCCAGCCCTCGCCGGTGGCCAGGCACGGGTCGGCCTCGACGTCGGGCGCGGCGAGGGCGGCGTCGACCTGGTCGAGCGACTTCAGGCAGTCGTCCCAGCCGCGGGCGATGACGGACTGCGGGGAGCCGCCGAGCCAGCGGTCGGCGAGGTCGCCGAGCCAGAAGTCGTCGTACCGGTCGCGCCGGGCGAGCGCGTAGGCCCGCAGCACCGCGGTCAGGCCGGCCGGCGGCACGCCCTCGGCGAGCTTGCGGACGGCGTACGCGGTGAGGTCGCTCGCGGCGAGCGCGGTCGGGTGGCCGTGGGTGAGCGCGGACTGCAGCTGCGCGGCGCCGGAGTGCTGCCGGGCGTCGAGCTCGCGGATCAGGCCGATCGGGGCGACCCGCATGTTGGCGCCGCAGCCCTTGGATCCGACGTCGCTCGCCTGCTGCCAGCGGAACTTCTCGTGGCTGAGCCGCTCGCAGGCGCGCAGGCAGGTCATGCCGGGGGCGCGGTTGTTGTCCGGTGAGCGCCACCAGTCGACGAACTCCTCGCGGACGGGCCGCTCCAGCCGCAGGGGCGTCAACGGCCCGCGGGCGAGGGCGGTGCGCAGGCCGCGGGCGAGGGCGAGCGTCATCTGGGTGTCGTCGGTGATCAACGCCTTCGTCGGCAGCGGCAGTTGCCGCCAGTCGGGCCAGTCGTTCGCGATCGCCTCGACCGTCTTGAACTCCGTCACCCGGCCGATCGCGTCCCCGATCGCCAGACCCAGCAGCGTGCCCGTCGCCTTGCCCACGGCCGCTCCCCCTCTTCCGTCACATCTCGACCAACAGCTCTTCCAGCCCCCGGATCACGTAGCCCGGGCGCCACTCGGGCTCGCGGACGAGCCGCAGGCCCAGCGCCCGGCGCAGCAGCGCGCCGTACGACTCGGTGAGCTCCAGTCTGGCGAGCGGGGCGCCGAGACAAAAGTGGATTCCGGCGCCGAAGGTGACGTGCGGGTTGTCGGTGCGGCCGAGGTCGAGCCGGTCGGGGTCGGCGAAGCGCTCCGGGTCGCGGTTGGCGGAGCCGAAGAGCAGGGCGATCTCGGAGCCGCGCGGGACGGTGACGCCGCGGACCTCGATGTCCTCCAGCACCCAGCGCTCGAACATCTGCAGCGGGGTGTCCCAGCGCATCAGTTCCTCGACCGCGGTGGGCAGCAGGCCGTCCACGTCGCCGCGCAGCCGGGCGAGTTCGCCGGGGTTGCGGAACAGCGCCCACCAGCCGTTGCCGGTGGTGTTGACGGTGGCCTCGTGGCCGGCGTTGAGCAGCAGCACGCAGGTGGAGATCATCTCCTGCTCGCTGAGCGCGTCGGTGCCCTCCTGGGCCTGGACGAGCGCGCCGATCAGGTCGGTGCCGGGGGCGGCGCGGCGCTCGCGGATCAGGGCGCGCAGGTAGTCGGAGAACTCGATGCTCGCGGTGACGGCCCGGCGGGCCGCCTCCTCGGTGGGGTTGAGCTCGAACATCCCGGTGATGTCGGCGGACCAGGGCCGCAGCAGGTGCCGGTCGGCCTCCGGGACGCCCAGCATCTCGGCGATGACGGCGACCGGCAGCGGCTCGGCGACGGCGGCGACGAGGTCGCCGCCACCGTCAGCCAGCAGTCCGTCCACGAGCTCCCCGGCGAGGCGCCGGACGGTCGGGCGCAGGCCCTCGACCATGCGCGGGGTGAAGGCCTTGGAGACCAGCCGGCGGATCCGGGTGTGGTCGGGCGCCTCCAGGTCGAGCAGCCCGTGGTCGTTGAGGGTGTGGAACGGCTCGTGCGCCGGGTCGGGCGCGGGCCGGCCGAACTCCTCGTGGCTGAAGCGGTGGGTGTACGTGCGCCCGAGGCGCCGGTCGCGCAGGAGCGCGCTGACGTCCTCGTGGCGCGAGACGAGCCACTGCTTCGTCGGCTCGTAGTACGTCACCGGCGCGTGCTCGCGCAGTTCGGCGTACGCGTCGTACGGGTGGGCCACGAACGCCGCCGACCAGGGGTCGAACTTCGCCGTCGTCGTCATCGGTCGATCACTCCAGGCCTAGAGGGGGGCCAGCCGGAAGGATCATCGTATGCAGGCGGTTCGTCCGACCTTAAGAGTGCTCGGCGAGCAACTTCCGCACCAGCGCCGGGAGGGCCGTGGAGATCGGCTCCCTGATCACCTCGTCCGCGGCCTCGTCGAACGGCGTCGGCTCGCCGTTCACGACGACCAGGCGGGCGCCGCCCTCCAGCGCGATCTGCGGCAGCGAGGCCACCGGGTAGACCTGGAGGCTGGTGCCGACCGCGACGAAGAGGTCGCAGGCCTTGGCGATCGCGTCGGCCTGCTGGAGCACCACCGGGTCCAGCGCCTCCCCGAACATCACCGTCCGCGGGCGCAGGATCCCGCCGCACTCCCGGCAGTCCGGGTCCGGCTCGCCCGCCTCGACCCGGGCCAGCGCCTCGGCCATGTCGCCGACCACCCGGCAGCGCGCGCACTGCACCTCCCGTGCGGTGCCGTGCAGTTCGAGCACCTTGCGGGCCGGCAGGCCGGCTCGCTGCTGCAGGCCGTCGACGTTCTGGGTCAGCACCCGCACGGGCAGCCCGGAGCGCTCCAGGTCGACCAGCGCGCGGTGCCCGGCGTTCGGCTCGGCGGCCAGCGCGCCGGCGTCCCGGCGCATCAGCCAGGCCCGGCGGCGCACCTCGGGGTCGGCCAGGTACGGGCCGAGGGTGACCAGCTTCTGGGCCGACGGGTCGCGCTGCCAGAGCCCGTTCGGGCCGCGGTAGTCGGGGATGCCGGAGTCGGTCGAAATGCCCGCGCCGGTGAGCACGGCGATCAGTGGACGCTTGGTCATACCCGGACCGTACGGGGACGGGCCCGCCGGCGGCCACCGAAAATCCTCGCGCCCCCGCCGCCGGGAGTCCGGACGAGCCATGGCGTGTCTTTCGGATCAGCCCGGGTGCCGCGACGCCAGGGCACGCCCTAGGCCAGGGCTGCCGTGCGCGGTGCGGCGCCGAGGCGCGCCAGCGGGGCCAGCGCGATCAGGTAGCAGGCGGCGGCCAACGGGATGAACGCCAGGTCGACCATCGACGCGAGCGTCCCGGCCACCATGAGGACCGGGCTCCACCAGCGCAGCGTCCGGGCCGCGCCCACCGAGGCGGCGACCAGCAGGGCCAGCAGGCCGACGTAGAACAGCAGCGGGCCGACCTTGTACACGGCCTCGAGCACGCCGGGGACGGCCTGGATCCGCTCGAACATCCGCGACTGCTCGTCCTTGGTCGCCGATGCCAGGCCGACGTACAGGTCGATCCCGATCTGGACCACCGAGGCCACCAGCCCCGTGAGCGCCACCCCCAGCACGGTGCCCGCCGCGAGCCGCCCGGCCGGCGTGCCGCGCGGGGCTATCAGCCGGCGCAGCCCCAGGAAGACCGGCGCGAACAGCAGCAGCCCGGCGAACATGAGCGCGTGTCCGGTCGTCCAGCCGAGGCCCGGCTCGCGGGAGCCGGGGACGAGGCGGATGCCGCCGTACAGCGCCATCAGGGCCGGGGCCCCGACGACGGCGTAGGCGGTGAGGCGGGTGCTGCGGGTGCTGGTGGTCCGAGCGGCGTTCATCTGCGTTCTCCCGTGGTGTCCGTGATCCGTTCTCCGACACCACAGATCCTGTCGGCCGGGGCCCTCGTCGCGGATCGCCCGCACCGGCGAACTGCCCGCCTCCCCCGCGCGGGGGAGGGCCCGGGACACACCTAGTCCTCCCCGGCCACCACCGCGCCGGACTCGTACGCGAACACCACCGCGTGCACCCGGTCGCGCAGCCCCAGCTTGCTCAGCACGTTGCTGACGTGCGTCTTCACGGTGTGCTCGCTGACCACCAGCTCCGCCGCGATCTCCGCATTGGACAGCCCGCGCGCCAGCAGCCGCAGCGTCTCCTGCTCGCGCAGGGTCAGCTGCTCCAGCAGCTTGGACGGCGGACGGACGGCCCGCTCCGCCGTCCCCGGGCGGCGTGCCGCGAACTCGCCGATCAGCCGCTTCGTCACCGAGGGCGCGAGCAGCGCCTCCCCCGAGGCGACCATCCGCACGCCGTGCGCCAGGTCGTCCCGGCGGACGTCCTTCAGCAGGAAGCCGCTCGCGCCCGCGTACAGCGCGTCGAAGACGTAGTCGTCGATGTCGAAGGTGGTCAGCATGATCACCTTGGTGGCCGGGAACTCCGCGCACACCCGCCGGGCCGCCTCCAGCCCGTCCATCACCGGCATGCGGACGTCCAGCAGCAGCACGTCGGGGCCGTGCTCGCGCACGGCCTCGACGGCCTCGGCGCCGTCGCACGCCTCGGCCACCACCTCGATGTCCGGCTGGGCGTCCAGGATCATCCCGAACCCGGCCCGCACCAGCTCCTGGTCGTCCGCGACGACCACCCGTATCGGCGTCATCCGCCCACCCTCTCCACCACCCCGGCCGGCCCCAACGGCAGCCGGGCAGTCACCAGGAAGCCCTCGCCGGCCGGGCCCGGACCGGCCTCGGCCCGCCCACCGCAGGCGGCGGCCCGCTCCCGGATGCCGACCAGCCCGCGCCCGCCGGACCAGCCGCCCACCGCACGGTCGGCGGCGAGCGGCACGCCGCGGCCGTTGTCGGACACCACGACCTCCAGCGCCTCGCCGGCCCGGCGCACCCGGATCGCGGCCAGGTCGGCACCGGAGTGCTTGACGGTGTTGGTCAGCGCCTCCTGCACGATCCGGTACGCCGCCGCCTCGACGTCGGCGGGCACCGCGCCCAGCCCGTCCGCGAGGTCGAGCTCCACCCGCAGGCCGGCCCGGCGCACCCGCTCGGCGACGTCGGCCAGTTCGGCCAGCCGCGGCTGCGGGGCCAGCTCGGGGCTCGCCCCGTCCTCCTTCAACACTCCCAGCACGCGCCGCAGTTGGACCATCGCGTCGCGGCCGGAATCGGCGATCGTGTCGAACGCGCGGATCGCCCGCTCCGGCTTGCTGTGCACCACCAGCGGCCCGGCCTCGGCCTGGATCACCATCAGCGACACGGCGTGCGCCAGGATGTCGTGCATCTCCCGCGCGATCCGGGCCCGCTCCTCGGCCACCGCCCTGGCCGCCTCGCTGGCCGTCCGCTCGCCCGCCTCGCGGGCCCGCGCCGCCTCCACCCGGGCCAGCTGCCGCTGGGCGCGCACCAGCGAGCCGAAGACGAACGAGCCGACCGACGTGAGCAGGCTGAACAGCATGCCGTTCGGCGAGTGGGTGCCCAGCACGTTGGCGAGCACCACGACCGCGAAGACCGTCCAGCGCTGCCGCTCCGAGGAGCGCTCGGCCACCGTGTAGATGCCGATCACCGCGTACAGCGGCAGCTGCGGGTTCGCCGAGTGCGCGACCAGCGACAGCACCACCGACGCCGCGCTGACCGCCGCCAGCGAGGTCAGCGTGAACCGGCGCCGCCACGGCAGCGGCAGCGCGGTCGAGACCGCGACCAGGTAGACCCACCAGGGCCACGCCACGTCGTCGTTGTAGACCGACCACACCGAGACCGCCGCCGAGACCAGCGCCAGCATTGTGTCCAGCACATACGGACTCCGCCCGGCCGTCCAGCCCCGCCAGCGCGCAGCGCGCTCCACCGTCGTACCTCCCCCGTACCCGGGGACGCCGCCCCCGCGGAGAAGATCATGCCCTACCGGCAGGACTTCCGGGACGGCCCGGGCGGCCGGACGCACGGGGCCGGCCACGACCGCCCGGTCAGACACCGGAAACCGTCACACCACCGGTCCCGGCCCGCGCGGTGATGCTGCGCGCCGCCCCCGCCTTCGACGGGATGCCGAGGTCCACCCCGCCGACCCCCGCCTGCGCGTCCACCGCGTACTCCGCGCCGGCCGGCACCTTCAGCCGCACGCCGCCGGTCGACACCTTGGCCTCGACCTTCGTCGGGGCCGCCGCGAAGTCCGCCCGCACCCCGCCGTTGGTGGCGCTCAGCCGCACCTGCGGCGAGGTCAGCCCGGTCGCCTCGACGCCCCCGTTGTCCACCGACGCATCGACCTCGGCGGCCAGCCCGACCAGGCGCACCCCGCCGGTCGTCTCCCTGACGGTGACCTTCGTCCCGGCCGGCACCTGCACGTCGTACCCGACGCCGCACGCGTCGCAGTCGTACGTCAGCCGCAGCACGCCGTCCTTCACCTCGTGCGTGGTGCGCGGCGCGTCCCCCTTGTAGTTCTGCTTCTCGGTCACCTGGACCGCGGTGCCGCCGCCCGTGACGACGACCCCGCCGGTGTGCCCCTCGACCACCAGCTCCCGGACGCCGTCCGTGACGCCGTAGCTCACCGTGCGGTGCTCGTCGTCGCCGCCCCCGAACGGCAGGCACGCCGACATCCCGAACAGCACGGCCCCCGTGATCGCCACCGCACCCAGTACCCGCTTCATTCCCGGCCCCCTTCGCAAGCCCGTCATCCCGACACCGAGAAGACTCGCGCAGCGGCCCCCTCCCCCGCCTCCCTCCCCGGAGCGGTCCTCACCACTCCCCCGCACGGGGGATCCGGGCCCGGAAACGCCGCAGGGCGGCCACCCCGTGAGGGGTGACCGCCCTGCGATCAGTGCTGCTCGACTCAGCCGGTGTACGGGCCGTAGTCGTAGTCGTCCAGCGGAACCGCCTGGCCGGAGCCGGCGCCGAAGGGCGACAGGTCGTAGTCGTCGTAGCCGACGGCCGAGTACATGGCGGCCTTGGCCTCCTCGGTCGGCTCGACCCGGATGTTGCGGTAGCGGGGCAGACCCGTACCGGCCGGGATGAGCTTACCGAGGATGACGTTCTCCTTGAGGCCCAGCAGCGGGTCCGACTTGGCGTGGATCGCCGCGTCGGTGAGGACCCGGGTCGTCTCCTGGAAGGAGGCGGCCGACAGCCAGGACTCGGTGGCCAGCGAGGCCTTGGTGATACCCATCAGCTGCGGACGGCCGGAGGCGGGGTGACCGCCCTCGGAGACCACACGACGGTTCTCGGTCTCGAAGCGGCCGCGCTCGACGAGCTCGCCCGGGAGCAGCTCGGCGTCGCCCGACTCGATGATCGTCACGCGGCGGAGCATCTGCCGGATGATGATCTCGATGTGCTTGTCGTGGATCGACACGCCCTGCGAGTTGTAGACCTTCTGGACCTCGGCGACCAGGTGGATCTGGACGGCACGCTGGCCCATGATGCGCAGGACGTCGTGCGGGTTGGTGGCACCCATGGTCAGCTTCTGGCCGACCTCGACCGCCTCGCCCTCGCTGACGAGCAGCTTCACGCGCTTGGACACCGGGTACGCGATCTCGTCGGTGCCGTCGTCCGGCGTGATGACGATCTTGCGGGTCTTCTCGGTGTCCTCGATCCGCGCCCGGCCGGTGGCCTCCGAGATCGGGGCCACACCCTTGGGGGTACGGGCCTCGAAGAGCTCGACGACACGCGGCAGACCCTGGGTGATGTCGTCACCGGCCACACCACCGGTGTGGAAGGTACGCATGGTCAGCTGGGTACCGGGCTCACCGATGGACTGGGCGGCGATGATGCCGACCGCCTCACCGATGTCGACCAGCTTGCCGGTGGCCAGCGAACGGCCGTAGCAGAAGGCACAGGTGCCGACGGCGGACTCACAGGTCAGGATCGAGCGGACCTTGACCTCGGCGATGCCGTGGCGGATCAGCTCGGCCATCAGCACGTCACCGAGGTCGGTGTTGGCGGTGGCGAGGAGCTTGCCGTCGACCGTGATGTCCTCGGCGAGCATGCGGGCGTAGACGCTGGTCTCGACGTCGTCGGCCTTGCGCAGCACGCCGTCGGCGCCCACGGAGCCGATCGACAGCTTCAGGCCGCGCTCGGTGCCGCAGTCCTCCTCGCGAATGATGACGTCCTGGGAGACGTCGACCAGACGACGGGTGAGGTAGCCGGAGTCGGCGGTACGGAGGGCGGTGTCGGCCAGACCCTTACGGGCACCGTGGGTGGAGATGAAGTACTCCAGCACGGTGAGACCCTCACGGAACGACGCCTTGATGGGTCGCGGGATGGTCTCGTTCTTGGCGTTCGACACCAGACCACGCATACCGGCGATCTGGCGCATCTGCATCATGTTTCCACGAGCACCCGAGTCGACCATCATGAAGATGGGGTTCGTCTTCGGGAAGTTCTCGTTCATGGCCTCGGCGACCTCGTTGGTCGCCTGGGTCCAGATGCCGATGAGCTCCTGCTTGCGCTCGTCGTTGGTGATCAGGCCGCGCTCGTACTGACGCTGGACCTTCTCCGCCTTCGCCTCGTAGCCCTCCAGGATCTGGGGCTTGTTCGGCGGGACGACGACGTCGGAGATCGAGACGGTGACACCCGAGCGGGTCGACCAGTGGAAGCCGGCCGACTTCAGGTTGTCCAGGGTCGCCGCGACGACGACCTTGGGGTAGCGCTCCGCCAGGTCGTTGACGATCGCGGAGAGCTGCTTCTTGCCCACCTCGTAGTCGACGAACGGGTAGTCCTCGGGCAGCAGCTCGTTGAAGAGCGCGCGGCCCAGGGTGGTGCCCAGGCGGAAGGGCTCGCCCTCGAACCAGGTCGACTGGCCGTCCTCGTCCACCGGGGCGGTCCAGCCGCGCGGCGGGACGGTGCCGGCGCCGAGGCGCAGCTCGATCGGGGCCTGGACGTCCAGCTCGCGGGCGTCGAAGGCCATGATCGCCTCGGCGGTCGACGAGAAGGTGCGGCCGGCGCCCTTCACGTTGTCGCGGTCCGAGGTCAGGAAGAACAGACCGAGCACCATGTCCTGGGTCGGCATGGTGACGGGGCGACCGTCGGCCGGCTTCAGGATGTTGTTCGAGGACAGCATCAGGATGCGGGCCTCGGCCTGCGCCTCCGCGGAGAGCGGCAGGTGGACGGCCATCTGGTCACCGTCGAAGTCCGCGTTGAACGCGGTGCAGACGAGCGGGTGGATCTGGATGGCCTTGCCCTCGACCAGCTGCGGCTCGAAGGCCTGGATGCCGAGGCGGTGCAGGGTGGGCGCACGGTTCAGCAGGACCGGGTGCTCGGCGATGACCTCTTCGAGCACGTCCCACACGACCGGGCGGGCGCGCTCGACCATGCGCTTGGCCGACTTGATGTTCTGCGCGTGGTTCAGGTCCACCAGGCGCTTCATCACGAACGGCTTGAAGAGCTCCAGCGCCATGGCCTTCGGCAGACCGCACTGGTGCAGCTTGAGCTGCGGGCCGACGACGATGACCGAACGGGCCGAGTAGTCGACTCGCTTGCCGAGGAGGTTCTGGCGGAAACGACCCTGCTTGCCCTTCAGCATGTCGCTGAGGGACTTCAGCGGGCGGTTGCCCGGACCGGTGACCGGACGGCCGCGGCGGCCGTTGTCGAACAGCGCGTCGACGGCCTCCTGGAGCATGCGCTTCTCGTTGTTCACGATGATCTCGGGGGCACCGAGGTCGAGCAGGCGCTTCAGGCGGTTGTTGCGGTTGATGACGCGGCGGTACAGGTCGTTCAGGTCGGAGGTCGCGAAGCGGCCACCGTCCAGCTGCACCATCGGACGCAGGTCCGGCGGGATGACCGGGACGCAGTCCAGCACCATGCCGTTGGGCTTGTTGGTGGTCTGCAGGAACGCGGAGACGACCTTGAGGCGCTTGAGCGCACGGGTCTTCTTCTGGCCCTTGCCGGTGCGGATGATCTCGCGCAGGCGCTCGGACTCCTCCGCCAGGTCGAAGGTCTCCAGGCGGTCCTTGAGGGCCGCCGCGCCCATCGAGCCGGAGAAGTAGGTGCCGAAGCGGTCGCGCAGCTCGCGGTAGAGCAGCTCGTCGCCCTCGAGGTCCTGGACCTTGAGGTTCTTGAAGCGGGCCCACACCTCGTCGAGGCGGTCGAGCTCGCGCTGCGCGCGGTCGCGCAGCTGCTTCATCTCGCGCTCGGCGCTCTCGCGCACCTTGCGGCGCACGTCGGCCTTGGCGCCCTCGGCCTCCAGCTCGGCCAGGTCGGTCTCGGCCTTCTTGGCGCGGCCTTCGAGGTCGGCGTCGCGACGGTTCTCGATCTGCTGGCGCTCGACGGAGACGTGCGCCTCCAGCGACGGCAGGTCGCGCTGACGGCGCTCGTCGTCGACCCAGGTGATCATGTAGGCGGCGAAGTAGATGACCTTCTCGAGGTCCTTCGGCGCCAGGTCGAGCAGGTAGCCGAGGCGGGACGGCACACCCTTGAAGTACCAGATGTGGGTGACCGGGGCGGCCAGCTCGATGTGGCCCATCCGCTCGCGGCGCACCTTGGCGCGGGTCACCTCGACGCCGCAGCGCTCGCAGATGATGCCCTTGAAGCGGACGCGCTTGTACTTACCGCAGTAGCACTCCCAGTCCCGGGTGGGGCCGAAGATCTTCTCGCAGAAGAGTCCGTCCTTTTCGGGCTTCAGGGTGCGGTAGTTGATGGTCTCCGGCTTCTTGACCTCGCCGTGCGACCACTGGCGGATGTCGTCGGCGGTGGCCAGGCCGATGCGGAGCTCGTCGAAGAAGTTGACGTCAAGCACTGGTCGTCAAGCCCTCTTTCGTAAGTCGAGAGTCGTTCATGTGGTCTGAGGGGGGCCTGGGGGCGGGCCGGCCCGGTCAGCGGGCCGGCCCAACCTCCGTCAGACCTCTTCGACGCTGCTCGGCTCGCGCCGGGACAGGTCGATGCCGAGCTCCTCGGCGGCGCGGAAGACGTCCTCGTCGGAGTCCCGCATCTCGATGGACTGGCCGTCCGAGGACAGCACCTCCACGTTGAGGCAGAGCGACTGCATTTCCTTGATGAGGACCTTGAAGGACTCGGGAATGCCGGGCTCGGGGATGTTCTCGCCCTTGACGATGGCCTCGTAGACCTTCACGCGGCCGAGCACGTCGTCGGACTTGATGGTGAGCAGCTCCTGCAGCGCGTAGGCCGCGCCGTACGCCTCGAGGGCCCACACCTCCATCTCACCGAAGCGCTGACCACCGAACTGCGCCTTACCACCGAGCGGCTGCTGGGTGATCATCGAGTACGGACCGGTCGAACGGGCGTGCAGCTTGTCGTCGACCAGGTGGTGCAGCTTGAGGATGTACATGTAGCCGACCGAGACCGGCATCGGGAACGGCTCGCCGGAGCGGCCGTCGAACAGGCGGGCCTTACCGGTGGAGTTCACCAGGCGCTCGCCGTCACGGGTGAGCGTGGTGTTGTCCAGCAGGCCGGTGATCTCGTCCTCGCGGGCGCCGTCGAAGACCGGGGTGGCGAGGTTGGTGCCGCCCTGGACGGTGTCGGCGCCGATCGCCTGCAGGCGCTGGGCCCACTCGTCGGCGAGGCCGGAGACGTCCCAGCCCTGCTTGGCGAGCCACCCGAGGTGAATCTCCAGGACCTGCCCGGGGTTCATTCGGGACGGGACGCCCAGCGGGTTGAGGATGATGTCGACCGGGGTGCCGTCCTCCAGGAACGGCATGTCCTCGACCGGCAGGATCTTGGAGATGACGCCCTTGTTGCCGTGACGGCCGGCGAGCTTGTCACCGTTGGTGATCTTGCGCTTCTGGGCCACGTAGACGCGGACCAGCTGGTTGACGCCCGGGGGCAGCTCGTCGCCCTCTTCGCGGTCGAAGACGCGGACGCCGATGACCTTGCCGGACTCACCGTGCGGGACCTTCAGCGAGGTGTCGCGGACCTCACGGGCCTTCTCACCGAAGATCGCGCGGAGCAGGCGCTCCTCGGGGGTCAGCTCGGTCTCGCCCTTCGGGGTGACCTTGCCGACCAGGATGTCGCCGGTGACGACGTCGGCGCCGATGCGGATGATGCCGCGCTCGTCGAGGTCGGCGAGGACCTCCTCGGAGACGTTCGGGATGTCCCGGGTGATCTCCTCGGGGCCGAGCTTGGTGTCACGGGCGTCGACCTCGTGCTCCTCGATGTGGATCGAGGAGAGGACGTCGTCCTGCACGAGGCGCTGCGACAGGATGATCGCGTCCTCGTAGTTGTGACCCTCCCACGACATGAACGCCACGAGCAGGTTCTTGCCGAGGGCCATCTCGCCCTCGTCGGTGCACGGGCCGTCGGCCAGGACCTGGCCGGTCTCGACCCGGGCGCCCTCGTCCACGAGCACCTTCTGGTTGAAGGCGGTGCCCTGGTTCGAGCGGGTGAACTTGGCGGCGCGGTACGTGGTGTAGGTGCCGTCGTCGTTCGCCACGGTGACGTAGTCGGCCGAGACCTCCTGGACGACACCGGCCTTCTCGGCGGTGATGACGTCGGCGGCGTCGACGGCGCAGCGGTACTCCATGCCGGTGCCGACCAGCGGGGCCTCGCTCTTCAGCAGCGGCACCGCCTGGCGCATCATGTTCGAGCCCATGAGCGCGCGGTTGGCGTCGTCGTGCTCGAGGAACGGGATCATGGCGGTCGCGACCGACACCATCTGGCGCGGCGAGACGTCCATGTAGTCGATCTCGGAGCCCGGGATGTAGTCGATCTCGCCGCCACGGCGGCGGACCAGGACGCGAGGCTCGGCGAAGTGCAGGTCCGCGGTCAGCGGGGCGTTCGCCTGGGCGATGACGTAGCGGTCCTCCTCGTCGGCGGTGAGGTAGTCCACCTGCTCGGTGACGACACCGTCGACGACCTTGCGGTACGGGGTCTCGATGAAGCCGAACGCGTTGACCCGGCCGTACGAGGCGAGCGACCCGATCAGACCGATGTTCGGGCCTTCGGGGGTCTCGATCGGACACATGCGCCCGTAGTGCGAGGGGTGCACGTCACGGACCTCGAAGCCGGCGCGCTCACGGGAGAGACCACCGGGACCGAGGGCGGACAGACGGCGCTTGTGGGTCAGGCCCGACAGCGGGTTCGTCTGGTCCATGAACTGCGACAGCTGGCTGGTGCCGAAGAACTCCTTGATGGAGGCGACGACCGGCCGGATGTTGATCAGGGTCTGCGGCGTGATCGCCTCGACGTCCTGGGTGGTCATGCGCTCGCGCACGACGCGCTCCATACGGGCGAGACCCGTACGGACCTGGTTCTGGATGAGCTCGCCGACGTTGCGCAGGCGGCGGTTGCCGAAGTGGTCGATGTCGTCGACCTCGACCACGATGTCGCGGCCGGTCTCGTCGTTCCACTCGGTCTCACCGGCGTGCAGCTTCACCAGGTACTTGATCGCACCGATGATGTCGGGCTCGGTGAGCACGCCGGAGTCCAGCGACTCGGCGTTGCCCAGCTTCCGGTTCACCTTGTAGCGGCCGACCTTCGCGAGGTCGTAGCGCTTCGGGTTGAAGTACAGGTTCTCCAGAAGCGTCTGCGCGGCCTCGCGCGTCGGCGGCTCGCCCGGACGCAGCTTGCGGTAGATGTCCAGCAGCGCGTCGTCCTGGCCCTGGGTGTGGTCCTTCTCCAGGGTGTTGCGCATGGACTCGTACTCGCCGAACTCCTCGAGAATCATCTCGTTGGTCCAGCCGAGCGCCTTCAGCAGCACGGTGACGGACTGCTTGCGCTTGCGGTCGATGCGGACGCCGACCATGTCGCGCTTGTCGATCTCCATCTCCAGCCAGGCACCACGCGAGGGGATGACCTTGCAGGAGTAGATGTCCTTGTCGGAGACCTTGTCCAGGGTGGAGTCGAAGTACACACCCGGGGAACGGACCAGCTGCGACACGACGACACGCTCGGTGCCGTTGATCACGAACGTGCCCTTGTGGGTCATGAGCGGGAAGTCGCCCATGAAGACCGTCTGAGACTTGATCTCACCGGTCTCGTTGTTGGTGAACTCGGCCGTGACGAAGAGCGGGGCCGCGTACGTGAAGTCACGGTCCTTGCACTCGTCAATCGAGTTCTTCGGCGGCTCGAAACGGTGGTCGCGGAAGGTCAGGGACATCGACCCGCTGAAGTCCTCGATCGGGGAGATCTCCTCGAAGATCTCCTCCAGACCGGACTTGGTGGGGACGTCCTGACCGTTCTCCAGCGCCGCCTCGACCCGGGACTTCCAGGCCGCGTTGCCGAGCAGCCAGTCAAAGCTCTCGGTCTGCAGGGCCAGGAGGTTGGGGACCTCGAGGGGCTCCTTGATCTTCGCGAAGGAGACGCGGAGCGGGGCGGTGGATGCGGCGGAATTGTTCGAGGCGTTGCGCGGCGCGGCCAAGAGGGGGGTCCTTCCGAGGGCTCGGAGCTCACTACGCGCGTACCAGCCGGGCCTGCATGGGCTTGGTCCCGCCTCCCTCGCCACTGGCCTCCGCCGGGACCGAAGTCCCAGGTCAGAGCCGCTTTGCGGAGGTGGTGCCAGACCCCTTCAGGGCAACGCAAACTCCGGGCGACGAGTCACGGAGCAGCTAACAGGCAGCGCAAAGGGACAGTGTAGCCAAAGGGCACACTGCTGTCCAGCTCTGATTCGGAAACCGAATCGGAGACTCCTCCCGGTAGCCGGCGGGCGCGGGCGCTCGCCGGTACTGCTCTGGGCACTGCACCGGCCCGGACCGAGCCGGGCCGCTCAACTCACGTGGAGTCACTTCCCGCCGGAGCCGCTGGTTATGCATCCAGCCGCAAACCAACCGGGGGGACTCGCGCCTTGAGAATCGCGCGCCGCGCCAGGTTCGTCAAGGGCCCCGCCTCCGGCGCGGACCTCGCCCTGTCCATCGATCGGAACCCCTCCGGCGTTACAGAAGCCGTGGTGGGGGCTACTCCCGATGACGGTGATCACCATACCCCCCGGCACCGACAGTGCCGAGTGAGCGATGGGCCACACCGGTGGTCCCGACCTGCGGCCGGGAACGCGAAAAGGCCGGGCCGACCACCCGCAAGGGTGATCGGCCCGGCCCGGAGCCCCCTCGGAGGGGGCCCGAGATCACTTGACGGTGACCTTGGCGCCGGCACCCTCGAGGGCGGCCTTGGCCTTCTCGGCAACGTCCTTGGCAACCTTCTCCAGGACCTTGGCACCAGCGGTGTCAACGAGGTCCTTGGCCTCCTTCAGGCCGAGGGAGGTCAGGGTGCGCACCTCCTTGATGACCTGGATCTTCTTGTCGCCGGCACCATCGAGGATGACGTCGAACTCGTCCTGCTCCTCGACGGCCTCAACGGCGGCCGGGCCACCGGCGGCGGCAACGGCGACCGGGGCGGCGGCGGTGACGTCGAACTTCTCCTCGAAGGCCTTCACGAAGGCAGCGAGCTCGATGAGGGTGAGCTCCTCGAACTGCGCGAGCAGCTCGTCCTGGGACAGCTTCGCCATGATGGCGTCCTTCCACTAAATCGGCAGGTGGTGCCGTATGTACGGGTTGGGCGGGCACGGGCCCGCAGCGAGGCGTGAGCCTGCCGAATTACTCGGCGGCGGCGTCCTCGGCGGCGGGAGCCGGCGTACCGGCACCGCCCTGCTCGACCTTGTCGCGCAGCGCGTCCACAGTGCGGACGAGCTTCGACGGCAGGGCCTGGAAGAGCGCGGCAGCCTGGGACTGCTTGGCCTTCAGGGCACCCGCCAGCTTGGCGAGCAGCACCTCGCGGGACTCGAGGTCCGCGAGCTTCTTGATCTCATCGGCGGACAGCGCCTTACCGTCAAGGACACCGCCCTTGATGATGAGAGCGGGGTTCTCCTTGGCGAAGTCACGCAGAGCCTTCGCCGACTCCACCGGGTCACCGGTGACGAAGGCGACAGCCGTCGGACCGTTGAACAGGTCGTCCAGCTCGGAGATCCCGGCCTCATTGGCCGCGATCTTGGTCAGCGTGTTCTTCACCACGGCGTACTCGGCGTTGTCGCCGAGCGAGCGACGCAGGGTCTTGACCTGCTTCACCGAGAGACCGCGGTACTCGGTCAGCAGCGCCGCGGAGGAGCCACGGAACTTGTCCGTGATCTCGGCGACGGCGGCAGCCTTGTCGGGCCTGGCCATAGGCTTACGCCTCCTTCCGTGATGTCGAAGTCCGGCCGACCGCGAAAGTCGACCATTCACACCTCGAACCGACCGGACGGAAGGAAAGCTCTTGCGGAAAATGCAATGAGCCCCGGTGCGCAGGCGCACGGGGCTCGTAGCGACCTCGACGGGCATTCGCGCGAACGCGGACCCGGAAGTCGAAGCTCCAGACACACCTGCGCGGGCTGCCTGCGCACGGGGCGCAGATCCTTCGGTCACCGGCTCCCTGACGAGAGCGTGGCGACAACCAGCGGTCTTTGGCTTCGGCAACAGTAACCGGACTCCGCCGTCCGGGGCAAATCGCCCCCGGGACGCCGGGAGCTCAGCGGGCCAGCGGGGACACGGTGCGCGTCCCGGTGTCCACGGTGTCGGTCTCGGCAGGGGCCTGGACGGAGAGCAGGGCGCCGGCGAGGTCGGTGTAGAGCACCGAGTCGTCCGCCCGGCCGGAGTCCCCGGTACCGGTGCGCTGGAGCTTGACCAGCTGGTCCTTGTCGTTCAGCCACAGGTCCAGGGTCAGCGAGAGCGAGCCGCCGGGGGCGAGCGCCGCCCGCAGCCCGTCCCGGCGGGACTGGCTCAGCTGGGTCTGGGCGGCCGCGTACTTCTCCGCGGTCGTCGTCACCTGGTAGTGCTCGACGGTCGAGTCCTCGAACTTCTCCTCGGCGACGAACCGCGGCTCCACGCCGTCCGCGGTCGCGGCGGTCAGCGCCTCGACCGGGTTCAGCAGGTCGATCAGCCCCGCGTACGGGACCTCCTTGTGGCCGTCCGGGCCCGGCGGCGTGGAGAAGCGCTCCCAGTGCTTGCCGCCCTGACGGGCCGCGGTGGCCGCGTCGCCGCCCTGGTAGGCGACGGTGTCCACGACGATCAGCTGCTCGGCGTCGGCCGGGGTGGACCGCTTGATCTGCAGCGCCGTCTTGGGCTGCCAGAACAGCGGCCCGGCGCCGGCGTCGGCCCCCAGCCGGTAGCTGACCTTGGCCCGGCGGGCGGTCTGCATGGCCAGCTCGGCGGAGAGCAGGACGCCGTGCGGCGAGCGGTCGGTCGGCTTGGCCGGCCCCGTCGGGGAGGCGCTGGTCGGGGTCGGGCTGCCGGTGGGCGTCGGCCCGGCGTCGCCGCCACCGCCGCACGCGCTCAGCCCGCTCGCCAGCAGCACGACGACCGCCACGGCCGTCAGCCGCCGCCGTCCCGCCATCGCTGTCCCCTTTCGCCCCGGTCGCCCTTCCGCCGCGGTCGCCGCCGCGGCGGCCTCGCTGTTCCGGCCACCATGCCACCCGGGCCCGGGTCAGCCCGCGGCGCCCCCTTGTCCAGCGCCGCCGGCTCGGACGGCTCCACCGTGTCGGCGGGGTCCGGAGCGGGGGCGGTCACCGGGGTGCCGTAGTCCGAGTATGTGACGGTGACCCTAAACGCGCCGTTCTTGGTGGCGCCGGGTCGGCGTTCTGGAGCTGGTCGCCCCCCGGAGACCTTCGCCCTGACCGCCTTGTCGTAGTGCAGCCAGTGCCGCCCTCCCACGGCACCGACGGCCTGACCGCCGAGGCGCAGGTACATCGCGTCCCGGGTGGAGCGGTACGGGGCCGACCGGCCGCCGGTGAGGGGCGTCAGGAGCTTGCCGAGCGGGGAGCCCGATGGGCTCCCCGTGCGGTGGTCGGGCGGCTCAGCCGAGCAGCTTGAGGATGTCGGCCGGGTTGCCGAGGTCCGCCGCGGCGGGCGCCGCGATCTTCGCCGCGCTGCCGAGACCCGTGTACTTGACGGTGACGGCGTCGTGCTCGCCGTTCTTGTCGCCGAACTCCTGGAGCTGCACCAGCTGCTGCTTGGCGTCGAGCCAGAGGTCGACGGTGATGGTCTTGCCGTCTTGCTCCAGCGACTTCTGGACGGCCTGGCGCTGCTCCGGGCTGAGCCCGGTCATGCCGGCCACCATGGTGGAGGTGTCCTCCACCGAGCGGATGTGGGTGGCCTGGGTGCCCTCGACGGCCTCCTGGCCGACCTTGGTCGGCTTGTTCGCCGCGGCCAGGGTCAGCTGGACGACCGGGTTGAGCATCTGGGTCATCAGCAGGAGGCCGTCGCCCATCTCGTTGCCGGCGGGCATCTTCACCCAGTGCTTGCCGCCGAGCGCCGCGGCCTCGGCGTCCCCGCCGCCGAGGTAGACGTCGGTCCCGACCACCCGGATGCGCAGCTTCTTGGTGTCCATCTCACCGGTGAGGTCCACGGACGTCTTGCCCGGGTCCTTCCAGTCGGCGTCGCCGCTGCCGCCGGTGTGGGTGGAGCCGTCCGGGGCGACCATGGTGACCTTGCCGTTGCCGGCCTTCTGCATCACCAGCGCGGAGGCGGCCAGCGCGGCCTTCGGGTCCCCGCCCAGGGCCCCGGCGACGGCGTCGCCCGCGGCCTTGGTGTCACCGCCCTTGGTGTCGGCCGCGCTCTTGGCACTGCTGCCGCAGGCGGTCACGCCCCCCACCAGCACGGCGGCCGTGACAACGGCCGAAGCGAGACGCACAGCACGCATGGGAGTCCCCCCGTAAGATCCGAAACGATCCGCTGAAGAGCCGATTTTCGGCCCTCGCTCAGGCGGACTCTAACGGATCGCCAGAACCGGCACGCGGGGATGTCCGCGCGCCCGTCAGCCCGTCGGGGCGGGCGTTCCCTCTCCCTCCCCGGGGGCGGAGACGTCCGTCGTGGTCACCACGGTTCCACCGCTCCCCCTGGCCGTCTCGCGCAACCGCAGCAGCCGGTTGCCCGGCCCCACCCACACGTCGAACCCGATCGTGGTGACCCCGAGCCCGCGGTAGTAGGCGAGCACCCCGGCGAGCCGCTCGGCCGAGAAGTCCTTGTCCGCGCCGAAGTAGTCGGCCACCGGCGCCGCGCCCTGGTAGTGCGCGACCGTCGTCCCGGCCAGCTGCTCGGCGCCGAGCGAACCGAGCGCCCCGGCCTGGACCATCGTGTACGCCGTGCTGCCCGGAGTGCTGATCAGCCAGGTCGTCCAGCCGCCCGCGTACCCGCCGGGCGAAGCGCCCGCGCGCGGGTCCAGCGACTCGGCGCCCGTACGGTCCGCGTGCTTGGCCGCGCCGCCCTGGTAGACGAGGTCGAACTCGCCGTCGCGGCCGGTCAGCCGCCCGGTGCCCAGCTCGTCGGTGACGCTCAGGTCGGTCTCGTCCCGGTCGCCCCAGACCAGCGTGCCGCTCGCGGTGCGGCGCCCGGCCGGGCCCTCGGTCACGACGTCGATCCGGGCCCCGCCGGCGTCGTCGAGCGCCTGGGCCGCCGCGAGCACCACCTGCCTGGGCGGGACCGCCGCCGCGACGTTGCCCGGGGTCCGGGCGTCCGGGACGGCCAGCAGGCTGCACCCGGTGGTGCCACCGAGCAGGAGCAGGACGGCCCCGAGGGCGGCGAGGCGGTGGGCGGACGGCAGCACGGCACACTCCGGCGGTCGACACGAGTCGGTCACATGATCCGACCGGCCGAGCGTACGACGCGCCCGACAACGCAACGACGGCGGGCCCGCACTCCCCGCGAGGGGAGTACGGGCCCGCCGTGACGGACTGCTCTGGAGCGCTGTGGCTCAGACCGCGGCCGGGTCTTCCTCGACGAGGAGGTTGCGGGTGCGGTTCGGGTCCACCTGGATGCCGGGGCCCATGGTGGTCGAGAACGCGGTCTTCTTGATGTAGCGGCCCTTGGCGGCGGACGGCTTGGCGCGGAGCACCTCGTCCAGCGCGGCGGCGTAGTTCTCGACCAGCTGCTCGTCGGTGAAGGAGGCCTTACCGATGATGAAGTGCAGGTTCGAGTGCTTGTCGACGCGGAACTCGATCTTGCCGCCCTTGATCTCGTTGACGGCCTTGGCGACGTCCGGGGTCACGGTGCCGGTCTTCGGGTTCGGCATCAGGCCACGGGGACCGAGCACGCGGCCCAGGCGGCCGACCTTGCCCATGAGGTCCGGGGTGGCGACGACGGCGTCGAAGTCGAGGCGGCCCTTGGCGACCTCGTCGATGAGCTCGTCGGAGCCGACGATGTCGGCGCCCGCAGCACGCGCGGCCTCGGCACGCTCGCCGGTCGCGAAGACCAGGACCCGAGCGGTCTTACCGGTGCCGTGCGGGAGGATCACGGTGCTGCGGACCATCTGGTCGGCCTTGCGCGGGTCGACGCCCAGACGCATGGCGACCTCGACGGTGCCGTCGAACTTGGTGGTGCTGGTCGCCTTGGCGAGGCGGACGGCCTCGAGGGGGGCGTAAAGGCGCTCGCGGTCGACCTGAGCGTCCGCGGCCTTCAGAGCCTTGCTGCGCTTCACTGCTGCTCCTGAATGGTGATTGGAGTTGTGGTATTCGACGGACCTGCGCAGGCCCTACCACAGGGACGGCTGAGCCGGTTTGTCCCTGACGGGACGGGGCTGGTCAGCCCTCGACGGTGATGCCCATCGACCGGGCGGTGCCGGCGATGATCTTCTCCGCCGCGTCCAGGTCGTTGGCGTTGAGGTCGGGCATCTTGGTCGTGGCGATCTCGCGGACCTGGGCGCTGGTGAGCTTGGCGACCTTGGTCTTGTGCGGCTCGCTGGAGCCCTTGTCGATACCGGCGGCCTTCAGGATGAGGCGCGCGGCCGGCGGCGTCTTCGTGATGAAGGTGAAGGAACGGTCGTCGTAGACCGTGATCTCCACCGGCACGATCATGCCGCGCTGCGACTCGGTCGCAGCGTTGTAGGCCTTGCAGAACTCCATGATGTTGACGCCGTGCTGGCCCAGCGCGGGGCCGACCGGCGGAGCCGGGTTGGCCGCGCCGGCGTTGATCTGGAGCTTGATAAGCCCCGTGACCTTCTTCTTCTTGGGAGGCATGTCTCTCCGGGTCCTTCCGAGAGGTGATTGCTGGTGCGTGCGGAACCGGGGCGACACCCGGTCGCCAGCACACACATCGAACCAGGCTAACGCGTCCGCGCCGCTGGACCAAAACGGATTCGGGGCGGGGCCGTCGGCCCCGCCCCGAATCCGAAGACCGTACGACTAGTTCTTCTGGATCTGGTCGAAGGACAGCTCGACCGGGGTCTCCCGGCCGAAGATCTCGACCAGGCCCTTGACCTTCTTCGAGTCGGGGTTGATCTCGTTGATGGTCGCCTGGAGGGTCGCGAACGGGCCGTCGGTGACGGTGACCGAGTCGCCGACCTCGAAGTCCAGGACCTGGATCTCGCTGGGCTTGACCGGCGAGGGCTTGCCGGCCTCCTTGGCCGCCTGGCGCTCGACGTCCGGGGCGAGCATCTTGACGACCTCGTCCAGAGTCAGCGGGTACGGGTCGTAGGCGTTGCCCACGAAGCCGGTGACACCGGGGGTGTTGCGCACGACGCCCCAGGACTCGGGGGTGAGGTCCATGCGCACCAGGACGTAGCCGGGGAGCTTGTTCTGGCGGATGGTCTTGCGGTCGCCGTTCTTGATCTGGACGACCTCCTCCTGCGGCACCTCGGCCTGGAAGATGTACTCCTCGACGTTCAGCGAGACGGCGCGCTGCTCCAGGTTCTGCTTCACCCGGTTCTCGTAGCCGGCGTAGGTGTGGATCACGTACCACTCGCCGGGCATGAAGCGCAGGTCCTCGCGGAACTTGGCGACCGGGTCGACCTCGACGGCCTCCTCGACCTCGGCGGCCTCCTCCTCGGCCTCCTCGACCTCGGCGGCGGGCTCCTCGACGGTCTCCACGTGCAGCGCGGCCTCCTCGGCGGGCTCGCCGGCCTCGGCCTCGTCGAACGCCTCGACCTCGTCCTCGTCGCCGTCCACGGCGTCCACGATCTGCTCGGCGGACGCTGCGTCGTCAGCCAGCTCGGCCGCGTCCAGCTCGGCGGCGACATCCGCCTCGCGGACGGTCTCGTCGGCGTCGTACAGGGGGGACTCAGACACGGTGGCTGCTTCTTTCCTGGAGATGGTGAAGGTGGCGCGCTCCGCTACGGCCGCCCGCGCGCCCCGCTCGCGCGGGCGCCAGGTGGATGTCCGGAGACTTCAACAGTACCGAGTCAACGGTAGCGGCCGTGTACGTGCGGCGCAGACAGCTCGACCCGGGCCGAAGTATCGGCCCGGGTCGGGAAGCTTTTCGAAGGCGGTCGGCTCGGTCAGCCGAAGACCAGCAGGCTGAGCTTGGAGAAGCCGTAGTCCAGACCGGCCACCAGGGCCATCATGACCACGACGAAGGTGACCACGACGGTGGTGTAGCTGGTGAGCTCGCCGCGGGTGGGCCAGACGACCTTGCGCAGCTCGGCGATGATCTGGCGGTAGAACAGGCCGATCCGGGCGAACAGGCCCTTCTTGGCCCGCTTGCCGGACTTGTCGCCCGAACGCTTGGCGCGCTTGCGGTCGCGGCGCGAGAGCGCCTTCTCCTCGCCCTCGGCGGGCGCGTTCTCGGCAGCGCCGTCGGCACCCTCGGGGTTGCCGCTCTCAGGCGTTGCGGTGGAGCCCGTGGTCTCCGTCACTCGTCCTCACCTGAATCCGGGTCCTGCCGAGCATCACCTGCGCACCCGGTCGGGCACGTGCTAGCCGGCTAAAGCGGTGCTGATCGGTGCCCTCTCCGCATCAAGCCCGCTCGCTCTGTGGAGCGAACGGGCTGAATACGGGTCAAGCAGCAGGGCAAGAGGGACTTGAACCCCCAACCGCCGGTTTTGGAGACCGGTGCTCTACCAATTGAGCTATTGCCCTACGGTGCCTCGCGGCTCCGGTAGCGACCAACCTACCGCATCTCCCGCCGCTGTCTGCACATGCGGTGAAAGCTCCGGTTGTTTTCGGTGGCCGTCGAGCAGTGAGTGTACGTGGTCCGGGGCTGTTTGGTCGAACCTCTTCTCGCCGGAGCACCGGTCGCCCGGCTTATGTCCGGCATGCCCGCATGATCACCGTCCGATCATCCGCGGCCGCGATTCGGACGGGCCCGTACGGATGGTGAAACCGCGCTGCCCGGTCCGTCCCGGTTCTGCGACGATGCAGGCATGAGCGCTTCCACCCCGCAGCCCGACCCCTCCATCCGCCCCGCCGACCGCCGGGTCTCCGCCCGGATCGGCGCGATCGCCGAGTCCGCGACCCTCGCCGTGGACGCCAAGGCCAAGGCCCTCAAGGCGGCCGGCCGGCCGGTGATCGGCTTCGGCGCCGGCGAGCCCGACTTCCCCACCCCGGACTACATCGTCGAGGCGGCCGTCGAAGCCTGCCGCGACCCGAAGAACCACCGCTACACCCCGGCCGGCGGCCTGCCCGAGCTGAAGGAAGCGATCGTCGCCAAGACCCTGCGCGACTCGGGCTACGCGGTGGACGCCTCGCAGGTGCTCGTGACCAACGGCGGCAAGCAGGCGATCTACGAGGCGTTCGCGGCGATCCTGGACCCGGGCGACGAGGTCATCGTCCCGGCCCCGTACTGGACCACCTACCCGGAGTCGATCCAGCTGGCCGGCGGTGTCCCGGTCGAGGTGATCGCCGACGAGACCACGGGCTACAAGGTCTCGGTCGAGCAGCTGGAGGCCGCCCGCACCGAGAACACCAAGGTGGTGCTCTTCGTCTCGCCGTCCAACCCGACCGGCGCGGTGTACACCCGGGCCGAGGCCGAGGAGATCGGCCGCTGGGCGCTGGAGCACGGTCTGTGGGTGCTCACCGACGAGATCTACGAGCACCTCGTCTACGGCGACGCGGCCTTCACCTCGCTGCCGGCCCTGCTGCCCGGCCTGGCCGACAAGTGCATCGTCGTCAACGGCGTCGCCAAGACCTACGCGATGACCGGCTGGCGGGTGGGCTGGGTGATCGGCCCGAAGGACGTCATCAAGGCCGCGACCAACCTGCAGTCGCACGCCACCTCGAACGTTTCCAACGTCGCCCAGCGCGCCGCGATCGCCGCCGTCAGCGGCGATCTCTCGGCCGTGCACGAGATGCGCACCGCGTTCGACCGCCGGCGCAAGACCATCGTGAAGATGCTCAACGAGATCGAGGGCGTCGTCTGCCCCGAGCCCGAGGGCGCGTTCTACGCCTACCCGTCCGTCAAGGGCCTGCTCGGCAAGGAGATCCGCGGCAAGCGCCCGCAGACCTCCGGCGAGCTGGCGAGCCTGATCCTGGACGAGGTCGAGGTCGCCGCCGTCCCGGGCGAGGCCTTCGGCACCCCCGGCTACCTGCGCTTCTCCTACGCGCTCGGCGACGCCGACCTGGTCGAGGGCATCGGCCGGATCCAGCAGCTGCTCGGCGAGGCCCGCGACTGACGACCGGCCGACGCCCGGCCGACGGCCGTCGTCGACCCGACGCGCCGGGTTCACCGGCGGACCGCCCTCCTTTCACCCCATCGGGGGATGAAGGGAGGGCGGTTCCCGTTCGGGGGCCCGATAGGGCAGGATCGGCAAATGGAACGCCTGTTGAATCCGCGAGACGTCAGGGGCCTCCCGAAGGCCCACCTGCACCTGCACTTCACCGGCTCGATGCGTCCGGCCACCCTGCTGGAACTGGCCGACAAACACGGCGTCCGGCTGCCGGAGGCGCTCAGCTCCGGCGAGCCGCCCAGGCTGCGGGCGACCGACGAACGCGGCTGGTTCCGCTTCCAGCGCCTCTACGACACCGCGCGCTCGGTGCTCCGGGACGAGGCCGACATCCGCCGGCTGGTCCTGGAGACCGCGCAGGACGAGCGGCGGGACGGCTCCCGCTGGCTGGAGATCCAGGTCGACCCGACCTCGTACGCCCCCCGGCTGGGCGGGCTGATCCCCGCACTGGAACTCATCCTCGACGCCGTCGAGCAGGCCGCCGCGGCCACCGGCGTGGGCATCCGGGTGCTGGTCGCGGCGAACCGGATGAAGTCCCCCATGGACGCCCGGACCCTGGCCCGGCTCGCCGTCCGCTACGCCGACCACGGTGTGGTCGGCTTCGGCCTCTCCAACGACGAGCGCCGCGGCCTGGCCCGGGACTTCGACCGGGCCTTCGCGATCGCCCGCCGGGGCGGGCTGCTGGCCGCCCCGCACGGCGGCGAGCTGGCCGGCCCGGAGTCCGTCCGGGACTGCCTGGACGACCTGGGCGCGGGCCGGATCGGCCACGGCGTCCGGGCCGCCGAGGACCCGCGGCTGATGGAGCGGCTGGCCGCCCGGCAGGTCACCTGCGAGGTCTGCCCGTCGTCCAACGTCTCGCTGGGCGTCTACGAGCACCCGGACGAGGTCCCGCTGCGCAAGCTGTTCGACGCCGGGGTGCCGCTCGCGCTCGGCGCGGACGACCCGCTGCTGTTCGGCAGCCGGCTGGCCGCTCAGTACGACCTGGCCCGCGACGTGCTGGGCTTCACCGACGCCGAACTCGCCGAGCTGGCCCGCCAGTCCGTCCGCGGCTCGTGCGCACCGGAGGCCGTCCGCAAGGAGCTCCTGGCTGACATCGACGCCTGGCTGGCCGACGGGCACGGCCCCGTGGACGGGTCCTAGAGCCGCACGCCCACCATCACCGGCTCGTTGACGAGCTCCACCCCGAAGGCCGCCCGCACGCCGTCCCGGATCTCCCGGGCGAGTGCGAGCAGGTCCTCGGCGGTGGCGGAGCCGCGGTTGGTCAGGGCCAGGGTGTGCTTGGTGGAGAGCGTGGCCGGACCGCTGCCGTAGCCCTTGCCGAAGCCGGCCTTGTCGATCAGCCACGCGGCCGAGGTCTTGGTGCAGCCCTCCGGCGCCGGGTAGGCGGGGGCGTTCCCGGTGCCCGGACGGGTGCGGAAGGACTCGTACTGCGCGGCCGTGAGCACCGGGTTGGTGAAGAAGGAGCCGGCCGACCAGGTGTCGTGGTCCGCCGGGTCCAGGACCATGCCCTTGCCGGCGCGCAGCCCGAGCACCGCGTCGTGGGCCTTCTCCAGCGGCACCCGCTCGCCCTGCTCGACGCCGAAGTGCTTCGCCACCTCGGCGTACTTCACCGGGCTGGAGAGGCCGTCGTGGTCCGCGAGGGCGAAGCGCACCCGCAGCACGACGTAGCGGTCCGGCTCCGCCTTGAAGCGGCTGTGCCGGTAGGAGAACCCGCACGCGTCGTTCGCCAGCGTGACGACCTCGTCGGCGGTGCGGTCGTACGCGACGACCTCGGTGATCGTCTGCGCGACCTCCTGGCCGTACGCGCCGACGTTCTGCACCGGCGTGGCACCGGCCGAGCCGGGGATGCCGGCCAGGAACTCGATGCCCGCCAGGCCGTGGTCGAGGACGGTCCGCTCGACCGCCGCCGACCAGACCTCGCCGGCCGCCAGCTCCAGGACCGTCCCGTCCAGCGCGAAGCCGGTGGTGGCGATCCGCAGCACCGTGCCGGGGAAGCCGGCGTCGCCGATCACCAGGTTCGAGCCGCCGCCGATCACCAGCAGCGGCTCGCCCGCCGCGTCGGCCTCGCGGACGGCGGCGACGACCTCGTCGTCGGTGTGCGCGGTGACCAGCCTGCGGGCCGGCCCGCCGAGCCGGAGCGTGGTCAGCGGGGCAAGGGGGGCGTCGTTTTCTACCAGCACGCCCCCCAGCGTACGGGTGGAAGGAGCACCGCCCGGCACCCCTTCCACCCGGTACGGGTCCTAGCCGAGGCGGACGACGGCCCGGGACATGCCGAGGACCTTCTGGCCGCCGAAGGTGGCGACGAGGTCGACCTGGACCCTGCGGTCGTCGAGGAGCTTGGCGACCTTGCCGGAGACCTCGATCACCGAGCCGACGCCGTCGTTCGGGACGGGGACCGGGCGGGTGAAGCGGACGCCGTACTCGACCACGGCCGCCGGGTCGCCGACCCAGTCGGTGACCACCCGGATCGCCTCGGCCATGGTGAACATGCCGTGGGCGATGACGTCGGGCAGGCCGACCTCCAGCGCGAACTTCTCGTTCCAGTGGATCGGGTTGAAGTCGCCGGAGGCGCCCGCGTAGCGCACCAGGGTGTCGCGCGTCACGGGGAAGGACTGCGCCGGCAGCTCGGTGCCGACCTCGACCTCGTCGTAGCTGATCGCCATCGGGCTCACTCCCCCGCCTCGTCGGCGGCCCGGGCCACCAGGGTCATGACCGACGTCACCACGTGCTCGCCGGTCGCGTCCGTCACCTCGCCGCGGACGGTGAGCACGTCGTTGCCCGCCAGCGACTTGATGTTGTCGATGGTCACGTCGACCGACAGCCGGTCGCCGGCCCGCACCGGGCGGGTGTAGGCGAACTTCTGGTCGCCGTGGACCACCCGGGTGAAGTCCAGGCCCAGCTCCGGGTCCTCGACCACCTGGGCCGCGGCCCGGTAGGTGATCAGGAAGGGGAACGTCGGCGGGGCGATCACGTCGGGGTGGCCGAGCGCCTTGGCCGCCTCGGGGTCGGTGTAGGCCGGGTTGTGGTCACCGACGGCGACGGCGAACTCACGGATCTTCTCGCGACCGACCTCGTAGGGCTCGGTCGGCGGATAGGTCCGCCCGATGAAGGAGGGATCGAGCGCCATGGCGGCAACTCCTCGAGGACGCGGTGGATACGAAGCGGTGGGTACGAAAAAAACTCCGGGCCGCAACCCAGTGAGGGATGCGGCCCGGAGTATGAGACCTGGATTCACACAGGCCCGATGCCCTACGGGAGGGTCAGCGGGTCTCGCGGTGCGCGGTGTGCGAGTTGCAGCGGGGGCAGTGCTTCTTCATCTCAAGACGGTCCGGGTCGTTACGCCGGTTCTTCTTGGTGATGTAGTTCCGCTCCTTGCACTCCACGCAGGCCAGCGTGATCTTCGGGCGGACATCGGTGGCAGCCACGGGAGTGCCTTCCTTGGACAACGAATAAGAACACAACAAGAGTAGCCGACCGGGAGTGCGATCTCCCGACCGACTACGCGGGGTAGCGGTGACCGGACTTGAACCGGTGACACAGCGATTATGAGCCGCTTGCTCTACCAACTGAGCTACACCGCCACAGTGATCCGCAGCACAGCCGGAGCTGACTGCTTTTCACCAGAGCCCCCATGCGGAATCGAACCGCAGACCTTCTCCTTACCATGGAGACGCTCTACCGACTGAGCTATAGGGGCGAACGAGGAAGAGATTACACGTTCCGCGCCCAGAGGTGAAATCCGTATCCGGCCGCGAAGACCGCAGGTGGGCGCGGTGCACGGACGAGCGATCCAAGGCACCGCGTTCGAGCGGCCTGCGAGCCGCGCGGCCCGACCCGATACGACTAATGCCCGCCTCCCGGCGCCCCGCCCCCCGGCCCCATAGGCTCGACCCTCATTGATCGGGACGGCCTGCCACCCGACGGGCCCCAGCGCGAGAAGGAGCCGGCGATGGACAGCGCAGCCGCCGACGGGCCGCACCAGGGGCCCGGCCCGGCGGCCAACCCGCTCGGGCACGGCCCGGTCCTCCTGCTCACCGGCGCCCGGCTGGCCGACGGGCGGGTGGTGGACGTCCGGATCAGCGGCGACCGGATCCAGGCCGTCGGCACCGTGGGCAGCCTCGGCCCGCTGCCCGCCATGCCGGGCACGCCCACCGTCACCACC
Organism: Kitasatospora sp. NPDC057936; assembly: GCF_042887525.1. Lineage (NCBI taxonomy): Bacteria > Bacillati > Actinomycetota > Actinomycetes > Kitasatosporales > Streptomycetaceae > Kitasatospora > Kitasatospora sp. NPDC057936. The sequence goes on along the minus strand of NZ_JBHVPD010000018.1, from coordinate 4,729 downwards.
GGCGCCAAGATCGACCTCAAGGGCTACCTGCTGCTGCCCGCCCCCGTCGAGGCGCACGCCCACTACGACGTCGCCTTCTCCGCCGCACTGCCCACCCCGCCGCCCGAGACGCCCGCCGACCTCACCCGGCGGATCACCGAGGCCGCGCTCACCTCGCTCGGCTACGGCGCCACCGCCCAGCGCACCCACGTCCGGATCGGCGACGTGCACGGGCTGGGCCGGCTGGAGGCGGTGCTCACCGCCCGGCAGGCGCTGCGCGGGCTGGCCGAGCTCCAGGCGGTGGCGATGCCCCGGCTGCTGACCGGCCGGGCCGGGGCGGACGGCCGGGCGCAGCTGCGCGACGCGCTCAAGCTGGGCGCCACCGCGGCCGGCGGCTGCCCGGAGCTGGACCCGGATCCGGCCGGGTACGTGCAGGTGCTGCTGGAGGCCGCCCGCGAGGCGGACTGCCCGGTGGACCTCCACACCACCGCCGCCGATCCGGCCCAACTCGCCCGCCTGGTCGGCGCGTTGGCTCCGCTGCAGCCGCGCGTGACGCTCGGCCCGTGCGGGTCGCTGGCCCGCGGCGCGGCGACGGTGCTGGCCACCGCGGGGGTGCGGGTGGTGTGCCTGCCGCAGAACGGCGGCTGCTCCGGTCTCGAAGGCCCGCCGACGGGCCTGCGTCCCGGCCTGCTCAGGGAGTTGACGGAGGCCCGGGTCGAGCTGTCGGCGGGCAGCGGCACGCTGCGGGACCAGTCGAACCCGGTCGGCCGGGCGGATCCGCTGGAGGCCGCGTACCTGCTGGCGGCGAGCGGGGCACTGGGCCCGGACGAGGCGTACGACGCGGTGGCGAACCGGGCCCGGGCGGCGCTCGGGCTGCCGCCGGTGCGGGTGGACGCCGGGTTCCCGGCGGAGCTCCTGGCGGTGCGCGGGGACAGCCTGGCCGGGGCGCTCGCGGGCGGGCACAGCCGACTGGTGGTGCACAGCGGGCGGGTGGTCAGCCGGACCAGCGCTGTACGGGAGTTCGCGGACACCGTGGCGCTGGCGCTGCCGCGGCAGTCGGGGAGCAGCGGCGGGGGCTGAGTCCCGTTCCCCGATAGGCGCAGGGCCGGAAAAGGCGTAGGGGCGCGCAATGGACAGTTGCGCGCCCCTCCCCCACCTGCTGGCCGCCTTGCGGCGGCGGGAGCGGGCCCCGGCCTCCCCCACATTGGAGCCGGCGCCCGCTCGGACAGCACTGACGCTACGCCCGCGGACGACCGCTCCCGACCGGCCTTGACGCCCTCCTGTCGGTGAACCGGCGCCTCTTGACGGGCCTTTGACGGCTTGACGGTCCTTTGACGACGCGGCCGTCCCGTCAGGGCTCGTAGCGGTACCCGATGCCCGGTTCGGTGATCAGGTGCCGCGGCCGGGCCGGGTCCCGCTCCAGCTTGCGGCGCAGCCCGGCCAGGTAGACCCGCAGGTAGTTGCCGCGCTCCTCCTGGGCCGGCCCCCACACCTCGCGCAGGATCTGCCGTCCGGGCACGAGCCGGCCCGGGTTGGCGAGCAGCAGGGCGAGGATGCGCCACTCCGTCGGGGTGAGCCGCACCGGGCCGGACGGGCCGGTGACGGTGGTGGCGGCGAGGTCCACGGTGTGGTCGCCGATGACCGGCTGGAGCAGCGGGAGGCCGCCTAAGGGCCGGCGCAGCACCGCGCGCAGCCGGGCCAGCAGCTCCTCCATCTGGAAGGGCTTGGTGAGGTAGTCGTCGGCGCCGGCGTCGAGGGCGCCCACCTTGTCGGCGGCGCCGGAGCGGCCGGACAGCACGATGATCGGCATCGCGCTGTGGCTGCGCAGGCCGCGCAGGACGTCCATGCCGTCGACGTCCGGCAGGCCGAGGTCGAGCAGGACGGCGTCCGGGCTGGTGCGGGCGGCGCGGTCGAGCGCCTCACCGCCGCTCGCGGCCGTCCGGACGGCGTAGTGCCGGGCGCTGAGGTTGATCCGCAACGTCCGCAGTAGAGCGGGTTCGTCGTCGACGATCAGAATTTCACTCATGCGGCCACCTCGCTTCGCTCGGCGGTCGCTTCGCGAAACACGCACCTCTCGATGATTCGTTCGCTTCGCTCACTCATGTTCAGGCTCCTCCCGAGTGGCGGCTGCGGGCAGGGTGAGCAGCATGGTGGTGCCGCCCCCGGGGGTGTCCTCGACCTCCAGGCTGCCGCCCATGGCTTCGGCGAGGCCGCGCGAGAGGGCGAGGCCGAGGCCGACGCCGGTCGTGTTGTCGGTGTCGCCGAGACGCTGGAACGGCAGGAAGACCCGGTCCCGGTCCTCGGGGGCGATGCCGGGCCCGCGGTCGATCACCCGGATCTCGACCTGGTCGGCGTGGTGGCTGGCGGTGACCAGGACGGGCGCGCCGGGCGCGTTGTGGCGCAGCGCGTTGGTGATCACGTTGGCGAGGACGCGCTCCAGCAGCGGCGGGTCGGCGAGCACCGGCGGGGCGGTGTCGAGGTCGAGCGGCTGGACCGGCGCGTACGGGTCGGGGAGGCTGTCCAGCGCCCGGGGCAGGATCTCGTCGAGGTGGGTCTCGGTGAGGTGCAGGGTGAGGGCGCCGGCCTGGAGGCGGCTCATGTCGAGCAGGTTGTCGACCAGGCGGGTGAGCTTGACCAGCGACTCGTCGGCGGTGGCGAGGAGTTCGGCCTGGTCCTCGGGCGAGAACTCGACGTCGGGGCTGCGCAGCGAGCCGACCGAGGCGAGCGCGGCGGCCAGCGGGGTGCGCAGGTCGTGGCTGACGGCGGCGAGCAGGGCGGTGCGCATCCGGTCTGCGGCCTTGATCGGCTCGACCTCGGCGGCGACGACGGCCAGCCGGTCGCGCTCCAGGGCGGCGGCGACGTGGGCGGCGAAGGCGGTGAGGACGCGCTGGTCGGCGGCGGGCAGCCGGCGGCCGGTGAGGACCAGGACGGCGTCGGTGCCGACCGGCACCTCGGTGGTCTCCCCGCCCGGCTCGCCCGGGTGTTCGGCCTCGGAGTGGGCCAGCACCTCGCCGCCGGTGCGGGAGAGCAGGGCGACGGCGTCCATGCCGAAGGCCGTCCGGGACTTCTCCAGCAGCGCGGGCAGCGCGTCGGCGCCGCGCAGCACGCTGCCCGCCAGGGTGGAGAGGGTCTCGGCCTCGGCGGTGGCGCGGGCGGCCCGGCTGGTGAGCCGGCCGGCGTGGTCGACGACGGTGGAGACGGCCAGCGCGACGGCGGCGAAGACCACCAGGGCGACGATGTTGTTCGTCTCGGTGATGGTCAGGGTGTGGACGGGCGGGATGAAGAAGTAGTTGAGCAGCACCGAGGCGATGACGGCGGCCAGCAGCGCCGAGGTGGCGCCGCCGAGCAGGGCGACGATGACCACGCCGAGTTGGAAGATCAGCGCGTCGGTGGTGAGGTTCACGCTGTGGTGCGCCTGGGAGAGGATCCCGGTCAGGATCCACGGCACCACGAAGCCGGCCGCGTAGCCGGCGATGGTGCGGCGCTTGGAGTGGCGCCGGCCGAGCGAGGGCAGCCGGCCGCGGCGGGTGAACTCGTGGGTGACCATGTGGACGTCGATGTCCTCGGACGCGTCCACGGTGGTCTCGCCGATGCCGGGGCCGGTGAGGAAGCGGCTGATCCGGCCGCGGCGGCTGGTGCCGAGGACCAGCTGGGTGGCGTCGTGGGCGCGGGCGAAGGCCAGCAGCGCGGTGGGGATGTCGTCGCCGACCACCACGTGGTAGCTGCCGCCGAGGGTCTCGACCAGCTGCCGCTGCTGGGCGAGCGCGCCGGAGGAGGCGCCGGCCAGGCCGTCGCTCCTGGTCACGTGGACGGCGAGGAGGTCGCCCCCGGCGGTGCGGTCGGCGATCCGGGCGGCGCGGCGGATGATCGTCTCGCCCTCGGGGCCGCCGGTGAGGGCGACCACGACGCGTTCGCGGGTCTCCCAGACGCGGTCGATGTTGTGGTTGGCCCGGTAGTCGCGCAGGCCCTCGTCGACCCGCCCGGCGACCCACAGCAGGGCGAGTTCGCGCAGGGCGGTGAGGTTGCCGACCCGGAAGTAGTTGGAGAGCGCGGCGTCCACCTTCTCCGCCTTGTAGACGTTGCCGTGGGCCATGCGGCGGCGCAGCGCCTGCGGGGCCATGTCGACGAGTTCGATCTGGTCGGCCCGGCGGACCACCTCGTCCGGGACGGTCTCCCGCTGCGGGATCCCGGTGATCTTCTGGACGACGTCGTTCAGCGATTCCAGGTGCTGGATGTTGACGGTGCTGATGACGTCGATGCCGGCGGCGAGCAGGTCCTCGACGTCCTGCCAGCGCTTGGCGTTGCGGCCGCCGGGGATGTTGGTGTGCGCGAGCTCGTCGACGAGGACGACGGACGGGCGGCGGGCGAGCACGCCGTCGAGGTCCATCTCCTCGAACTCGGCTTCCCGGTAGGAGCGGTGGACCCGCGGCAGGACCTCCAGGCCGGCCAGCATACCCTCGGTGTGCCGGCGGCCGTGGCACTCGATGTACCCGACCACGACGTCGGCGCCGCGCTCCTGTCTGCGCCGCGCCTCGTCCAGCATCCGGTAGGTCTTGCCGACCCCGGGGGCGGAACCCAGGTACACCCGCAGCCGGCCGCTGCGGGTGCCGGTGCCGGGCGTGAGGTCGCGGGCCATGGGCGCTGCTCTTTCGTGTCCTGCGGGGCGGCCTGCCAGGGCGGCCCCGCACCGGGGTCGGGGTGTACGGCGGGGGGGCCCCGCGGGGGGGGGGGGGCCCCCCCCCCGCCCCCG